>CAITQY010000708.1 GCA_903894655.1 uncultured Gemmatimonadota bacterium | reverse complement strand
CTGCGCGCGGCCGAGCTGCTGACGACCACATGGCGCGACACGATCAATGCCGCCACGATGCTGGGGCAGGCGAAGACGGTGCATCAGGCCGAGATTGACGCCGCCTGCGAGCTGATCGACTTCTGGCGCTTCAACGCACAGTTCGCGCAGGACCTGTACAGCGAGCAGCCGATCTCCGACCACACGATGTGGAACCAGCTGGACTACCGCCCGCTGGAAGGGTTCGTGTATGCGGTGACGCCGTTCAACTTCACGGCGATCGGCGGCAACCTGCCGGGTGCCCCGGCGCTGATGGGCAATGTGGTGCTCTGGAAGCCGTCGGCCACCGCACTGCTGTCGTCGTGGTACACGATGCAGCTGCTGGAAGAGGCGGGGCTCCCGCCGGGCGTGATCAATTTCATCCCGGGCGACGCGGCGATGATCTCCGACATCGCGCTGGCGCATCGCGATCTGGCCGGTGTGCACTTCACGGGCTCGACCAGCGTATTCAACAGCATGTGGAAGACGATCGGCTCGAACATGGGCACCTATAAGTCCTATCCGCGCATCGTGGGCGAGACGGGCGGCAAGGATTTCATCGTCGTGCACCCGAGCGCCGACCCGCAGGCAGTGGCCGTGGGCATCGTGCGCGGCGCCTTCGAATACCAGGGACAGAAGTGCTCGGCGGCCAGCCGCGCGTATGTGCCGAAGTCGATGTGGCCCGACGTGAAGGCACGCTGCGTGGCGATGATGGCCGAGATGAAGCAGGGCGACGTGCGCGACTTCTCGAACTTCGTGGCGGCGGTGATCGACCGGAAGGCGTTCAACCGCCTGAAGGGATATCTCGACGACGCCAAGACGTCGGCCAACATCGTCGCCGGCGGTGGCTATGACGATTCGAAGGGGTGGTTCATCGAGCCCACGATCGTGGAAACGGACGACCCCAAGCACCGCATGCTGTGCGAAGAGCTGTTCGGCCCGGTGATCACGATCCATCCGTACGAGGACAGCGCGTGGCGCGAGACGCTCACCCTGGTGGACACGACGTCGCCGTACGCCCTCACCGGCGCGATCTTCTCACGCGACCGCGGCGCGGTGCGTGAAGCGATGAGCGTGCTGCGTCAGAGCGCGGGCAACCTGTACATCAACGACAAGCCCACGGGCGCGGTGGTGGGGCAGCAGCCGTTCGGCGGCGCACGTGGCTCGGGCACGAACGACAAGGCGGGATCGAAGCTCAACCTGATGCGCTGGGTCAGCGCGCGGAACATCAAGGAGACGTTTTCGAGTCCGTTGGATTGGCGGTATCCGTTCTTGGGCTGATGGGTTGGTGTGGGGTGTTGGCGGATGGACTCACGTGAGTTTGGGGTTTTGAGTTGAAGTTTGGAGTCTTGGGTGAGCGGACTGCTTCGGCTTGACGCACGACCCGAGACTTGAACTCAAAACTCAAAACGCACCGGTTCATTCAGCTATGCGCACCCTCCGCTTCATCACCTGCGACGTCTTCACCACCGAACCGTTCACCGGCAACCAGCTCGCCGTGGTGTTCGGGGCCGAGGGGCTTCCCACGGCAACGCTGCAGGCGATCACGCGGGAGTTCAACTACGCGGAAACCACGTTCGTGTTCGCACCGGAGGATCCGTCGCATACACGGCGGGTGCGCATTTTCACGCCGGAACTCGAAGTGCCATTTGCGGGGCATCCAACCATCGGCACGGCGCACGTGTTGGTGGCCAGTGGCGAAGTGCCGGCGGTGGGCAGCGAGATGACGCTGGTGCTGGGTGAGAATGTGGGGCCGGTGCCGGTGCGCATCACGCTTGTTGATGGCGTGCCGGTGCACGCGCAACTCACCACGGCGCAGTTGCCGGAGGAGCGCGTGGAGGTGACGGACCTCGAGGCGTTGGCGAGTGTCTTGTCGCTATCGGCGTCGGATCTGGTGGGCGGCGCGCATGCGCCGGCGGGGGTGAGTTGCGGCCTGCCGTTTCAGCTGATTGCGCTGAACAGTGTGGAGGCGGTGGAGCGCGCCCGGCTGCGCACCGATGCATGGGAGTCGGTGCTCAAGGGCGCATGGGCGGCGTGGCCGATGGTGTTTGCGATGTCGCGCGACGGTGATGCGTCGCGTCACGCGGCCCGTGAGGCGTTGCTGCCGGCGCACGTGCGCGGCTGCGACATCCGGGCGCGGGTGTTCGTGCCGGGCTCCACGGTGCCGGAAGACCCGGCCACGGGGTCGGCGAACGCGTGTTTGGCGGGCTATCTCGCCAAGCGGACGCCGCGCGATGGGGTGCTGCGATGGGAGGTGGCGCAGGGGGTGGAGATGGGGCGTCCCAGCCGGCTGCAGATCGAGGCGCACAAGCACGCGGGCGTGATCGATGCCGTGCGGGTGGGTGGTGCCACGGTGCTGGTGAGCGAAGGCACCATGGCGGTGCGGTAGCCTTTACCGCTTGAGCGGCGGATACTCACCGCTGGACTGGCTCAGCCGCAGCGCGTCGAGGCCGTGCGACCACAGCACCACGCGATTGCGGCCGCTGCGCTTAGCGGCATACAGCGCCTCGTCGGCGCGCGCCCGCAGCGCTTCCGCGATCGATTCGTCGGGAACCGTATCCGACACCACGCCCACGCTCACCGTCACGGCGATCCTGGCCGTCGGCTCCCCAAAGGTGCGGCGGCGGAACGCTTCGAGGATCCGCAACGCCAAGTGCTGCGCGCCGGCGGCCGAGGTGTTGGGG
>CAITQY010000707.1 GCA_903894655.1 uncultured Gemmatimonadota bacterium | reverse complement strand
GTCCGCAGCAGCAGACAGCGGGAGCTGGTAGCGCCCTGCTCGCCTGGGTGGGCTTCGCCGTTTTGCTGACCGCAAATTTTGCCGTGCGTCCGCTTTTCAGTGGACGCGCGACGGTCGATTTCATCGTTATCGCGATTCTGTTCTCCTCGGTACGCATGCGGCCTGGGTTGGCGGCGGTCACAGGCTTGCTCACGGGGCTGGCCGTCGATGCGCTCGCCCCGGGTTCATTCGGCGCGGCGGCGCTGGTGCTGACGCTCGTGGCGTTCGGTGCCTCGCGTCTCAAGGCCGTTTTTTTCGCTGAGCATGTGGCACTGACGGGACTATTCGTCTTCGCCGGCAAGTGGCTGTTCGACATCGCGATGACCCTGCTCACCGGCGGTGCGTCCGGTGCGTCCTTGATTGTGACGCTGTTGTGGTGGTCTCCGTTGTCTGCCGTGCTGACCGCGCTGTTGGCGGTGCTGTTGCTGACGGTGTTCCGTCCGTTGTACCGACCGCACACCAACTGACGTCGTGAGCTACCATCCAAACGCGATTCTACGCCGCGCGCGACTGGCGCGTGTGCTGCTGTTCGCGTCGTTCACGTTGCTCGGCGGCGCGTTCTTTCGCGCGCAAGTGCTGCAGAATGCGGCGTACGTGTTGCAGTCGGAGAACAACCGGTTGCGTGAAGTGCCGCTGCCCAGCGCCCGTGGCACGATATACGATCGGCACGGTGAAGTGATCGCGGAGAATCTGCCGGGATACTCGGTATCGATTTTGAGTCCGACAGAAGATTCCCTGCGGTCGGCGCTTACCACGCTGTCGAGGGTGATTCAGATCGACTCGGCGCAACAGGAACTCGCGGTGCGACGATTCCGTCGCGCCCGCACGCGACCGGCGGTGATCTTCAACGATGCTTCTTTCCAGGTCGTCTCGGTGCTCGAAGAACGTCGGGTCGAGTTTCCTGGCCTGATCATTCAGAGCTCGCCGAAGCGGTACTATCCGGACGGCGCGGCGATGGCGGCGCTGATCGGCTACACCGGTGAAATCTCGGAGGAGGATCTCTCGAAATCGAAGTACGAGAGCTACAAGGCCGGACAGCAAGTCGGCAAGACAGGTCTCGAGCTGCAGTACGAGACCCAGTTGCGAGGGAAGGAAGGCCGGCGGTTCGTGGAAGTCGATGCGCGTAATCGCGTGGTGCGCGATGCCGGCGTTCGGCCTGAGGAGCAGCCGGAAGCGCCATCGGCGCTGCGCACGAATATCGATCTCGACCTGCAGCGGTATGCTCACGAGTATTTCGGCGATTCCCTGCGTGGGGCGGTGGTCGCCCTTGATCCGAAAACGGGTGGCGTGCTTTCGCTGTATAGCGCGCCAAGTTACGACATCAACAAGTTCATCGGCGGTGTGTCGAGCAGCTTCTACGAGAGTCTGCGCGTCGATCCGCACCGGCCGCTCGTGAACCGGGCGCTGACCGGCACGTATGCGCCGGCGTCCACGTGGAAGCTCGCCACGGCGATCATCGGCATGGAGCTGGGGCTCGTGACGATGGACACCCACATGCAGACGCCGTGCAACGGGGTGTATTACTACGGTCGCCCATTCAAGTGCTGGGACAAGCGCGGTCACGGTGATGTCACCCTGGCGCAGGCGATCGCGAAGTCGTGCGACGTCTATTTCTATCAGCTCGGACTGAAGATCGGGCTCACTCGCCTGCTGGCTGGTGGCGTGTCGCTGGGGTTCCGCGACAGCACCGGCGTTGACCTCCCGAACGAGCGCACGCCGCGCTGGCCCGAGAGCACCGCTTATTTCGATAAGCGCTACGGCGCGCGCGGTTGGAATCGCTCCGTGGTGTTGAGTCTGGCGATCGGCCAGGCGGACAACGCGCAGACGCCACTGAGTATGGCGCGTTTCTATGCCGCGATGGCCACCGACGGCATGGCCCCAACGCCGCAAGTCGTGATGCGCGACCCGGAACGCAAGCAAATTTTCAATCTAGACAAAGCGCAACTGGCGAGCGTGCAACTCGCGCTGGCTGACGTCGTGTCGCGAGGAACGGCCGCCGGCGCGCAGATTCAGGGGCTCACCATCGCCGGCAAGACCGGGACGGCCCAGGTGAACGGCCAGCTCGACAATGCGTGGTTCGTGGGATACGCGCCGGCCAATGATCCCAAGATCGTGCTGGCGATTATCATCGAGGAAGGGCGTCACGGTTCCACCGCCGCTCGTGCCGCGACCAAGATGATGGAACGCTATCTCAAGACGCGGTTGACGATGACCGCCATCGTCAACGACTGAGGCAGCGAAGACATGGCTGGCATTTCCGTGTTGCGTCGACAGAGTATTGACGTTCCGCTGCTGGTGATCGCCCTGTTGCTCACTGCCTTCGGCATTGCCATGGTGTTCTCGGCGGGTCAGATCGACAGCCCCACGCCCATCATCGAGAACGCGTGGAAGCGACAGCTTGGCTGGTTTGGTGCGGCGCTACTGGCCACGGGGATCATCTCGCGCGGCTCGGTGCGGTTGATCGAATGGAGCGCCTGGCCGCTGTACGCGTTGAGTTGCACGCTGTTGCTGCTGGTGCTCTTTGTGGGCACCGGTGC
>CAITQY010000706.1 GCA_903894655.1 uncultured Gemmatimonadota bacterium | reverse complement strand
TTCGCCCTTGATCCGCGTGTATTGCAGGCGGGTTTCGAGACGCGCCCAGCTGGTGGGATCGAAGGACGCCGTGAGCTGCGCCTCGATGCCCTGGTTGGAGATCCGGCCGACGTTTTCCGGCTGGTTGCTGGAGAAGCCCTGCGACGGCGGATAGGCGACGTTGATGATGGCGTCGTCGGTGCGCGCGCTGAAGTACGTGAAGACGGCACCGAGGCGTCCGCCCCAGAATCCGGCATCGAAGCCCATTTCGGTTTCGCGCGTGCGCTCGGGGCCGAGGTTGGGATTGCCGAGCTGGCCCGGGGTGAAGCCGGAGAGACCGCCTTCGGCGGCGATCGGGTTCCAGGTGCGCGTGGCGTCGAAGGCGCCGGGCGCCTTGCCGGCCTCGCCGACGGCGGCGCGGAACTTGAAGGTCTCGATGAGGTTGGACGGCCAGAACGCTTCGTCGGAGAGCACGTACGACATGCTCAGCTTCGGGTAGGTCTGCAGGCCGAAGCCGGAACCGAAGGCGGAGTTGCCGTCGACGCGGGCGCCGGCGGTGACGAACAGCCGGTCACGCCAGCCGATCATCTGCTGGGCGAAGAAGCCGGCGTTGATGACGCGCTGCTGATTCACGTCGACGATCTGACGCAGCGAGGCGGAGATCAGCGTGGGGAAGCCCGGGCCGGCGAAGTTGTCGCCCTGCAGGTCGGTGGAGTTGAGTCGGCTGTCGAACAGCTGTCCACCCACCGATGACGTTCCGGAGAAGTTCTTGCCGAACGTCTGCTTCCAGCTGCTCGCGAGGTCGACCGTCATGAGCTGACGGTTCCAGAGCGTCTGGTAGTACACACCGGTCGGCGTGCGCAAAAAGCCGAACGGATTGATGGTGCGGATGTCGTTGTTGTTGTAGTCGATGCCGACGGACAGGCGGTTGCTGATGTTCGCCGTCGGGTTCCAGGTGGCGGTGCCGCCGGTGATGAAGTGATCGCCGCCGATGGTGTTGGACTTCGAGAAGATCGTGTCGTTGAGGACGCAGGCGATCGTGGTCGTGCTGCAGCCGGTGCCCTTGAAGTTCGAGCCGGGGCCGCGCGACACGTTCAGGAGGAAGCCGTCGGCGCTGTTGCCTTCCGACACCATCGCCGTGTTGCGGCGCTGCCAGGACGTGTTGAGGGCGAGCGTGACGGTCTTGCTGGGCGCGAAGCCAATGTTCGCGCGCAGGCCGCCGGTTTTGTTGCTGCCGACGCGCAGGACGCCTGCTTCGTTTTCGAGATTGCCGGAGATGGCGTAGTTGATGCCACTGCCCGAGCCACGCACGCCAAGCGAGTAGCGGCCGAGGTAGCCGTTCTGCAGCCACGACCCGCTTTCCGGGCAGGTGGCGTCTTCGAAGGCGACGCCATTGGCATCGACCACGTTCGGGCCGCGGCATTCGCGGATGAACATGCGCGTGGGATCGGAGCGCGGTCCGAAGTCGCCCATGCTGTTGATGCCGGCGTTGGCTTCGAGCGTCCACACGGCGGGGCCTTCACGGCCGCGCTTGGTGAAGATCTGAATCACGCCGCCGGAGGCTTCGGTGCCGTACAGCGTAGTGGCGGCGGGGCCCTTCACGACTTCGATGCGGTCGATGTCCGACGCGGCGATGTCGCTGAGTGGCGACACGGACTGGCGCGAGGAGACGCCGGTGGGCGAGTTGCCATTGAACATGCGGATGCCGTCGATGTAGATCAGCGGGCGGTTGCCCTGCGTGATCGAGTTGACGCCGCGCAACCGGATGGTGCCGCCCGAGCCGGGGCCGCCGCCGTTGGCCTGAATGGTGACGCCGGTGGAGCGTCCCTGCAGAATCTGCTGCGTATTGGCGACGGCACCACGTTCGAAGTCGGCGCTGCCGACGGTGGTGATGGCGTTACCGACTTCCTTCTTGCGCTCTTCACCGGTGGCGGTGACGACCACGCCGGCGAGCGACACGCTGCTCTTGGTCAGCGTGAAGTCGACGGTGACGGATGCCCCGGCGGCTAGCGTGATGGCGCGCGACTGCTGCTGGTAGCCGATGCGACGCACGGTGACGGTGAGCGCGCCCGCCGGGATGTTGGTGAGCGTGAAGCGTCCGTCGTCACCGGTGGCGCGACCGAGCTGAGTGCCGGCGACGGTGACTTGGGCGGCGGCGACCGGTTGGCCGTTGTCGCCATCGAGCACGCGACCGACGATGGTACCGGTGGCTTGGGCAGCGAGCGGATTGGCAGCGGCCATCGACAACGCGAGCCCGAACATGGCTGCGGTGGCGCGCCGTCCTACCAGCGCAGCGCGCCGAAGGATGGGAAGGAGCACGAAATCCTCACTATTGATGAAAAGCGGCGCGGACCGGGGTGGAGCTGTCCGCGAGAAAAACCGGTGGGGTACTGGGACTCGACGTTCGAGCGTACAAACGCTACTTAAGGTATAACAGTTCGGACTATCTCAATATCGGAGTCAGTTATGCCGTCGCGTCGCGATTTTCTCGGATCCGCCACCGCCCTCGCGGCTGGTGTGGTGGTCTCGGTCCCGGCCACCGCGGGCGCGCAGCCGCCCGCCGCACTTCCGCCCGCCATCCGCGCGTTGCGCCCGATGCGCGACGGGGTCGTGCCCATCTCGGTGGCGGAACGTCAGGGACGCCTCGAGAAGGCGCGACAGCTCATGCGCGACCAGCGGATCGATGCGCTCATGCTGACCGGCGGGACGAGCATGGAGTACTTCACCGGCATCAAGTGGGGGCTCAGTGAGCGGCTGCTGGCGGCGGTGATTCCGGTGCGCGGCTCGGCCTTCCTGATCACGCCGAAGTTCGAAGAAGAACGGGCGATGGAGCAGGCGCATCTGGGACCGCTCGGGCGCGACGCCGAGGTGATGGCGTGGGAGGAGCACGAGAACCCGTATGACCTGCTGCGCAAAGGGTTAGCCTCGCGCGGTCTCTCCACGTGCACGATGGCCGCTGAGGAAACGGTGCGCTTCGTGTTCGCCGACGGGGCGGCGCACGTGCCTGGCGTGACGGTGGTGAGTGGCACGCCGATTACGGCCGGCTGTCGCACGATCAAGGACGCGCACGAAATCGCGCTGATGCGTCATGCCAGCGCCGTGACGCTCGCGGCGTACGAAGCGGCGTACAAGTCACTGAAAGAAGGCATGACGCAGGATGACTTCGAGCAGCTCGTGCAGCTGGCCCATCAGCAGTTGGGCTACTCGGGATCAGCCGGCGTGCAGGTGGGCCAGTACTCTGCGCTGCCGCATGGTAGTGCCACTCCGCAGGTGGTGCGGGAGGGGAGCATCTTGCTGATCGACGGCGGCTGCAAGGTGGAGGGGTACTCCTCCGATATCTCGCGCACGTTCGTGCTGGGCAAGGCGACGCAGCGCATGAAGGACGTGTTCGAGATCGAACATCGGGCGCAGAGTGCGGCGCTGGCGGCGGCGAAGCCCGGGGTGCTGTGCGAAGCGGTGGACGCGGCGGCGCGGAAGGTGATCGTGGAG
The DNA here is from genome assembly GCA_903894655.1 of uncultured Gemmatimonadota bacterium. Classification (GTDB taxonomy): domain Bacteria; phylum Gemmatimonadota; class Gemmatimonadetes; order Gemmatimonadales; family Gemmatimonadaceae; genus Gemmatimonas. The sequence continues at coordinate 372 of CAITQY010000706.1, read as the reverse complement.
GCCGGCTTCGGCCCCGACTACAAGTACTTCAGCCACCGGGTGGGACACGGCATGGGCATGGACGGGCACGAGTGGCCGTATCTCGTGCGTGGCAACACGCTGCCGTTGCGCCCCGGCATGGTGTTCTCCGACGAACCCGGCATCTACATCCCCGGCGAGTTCGGCATCCGTCTGGAAGACGACATGGTGATCACGGAGAACGGCGCCGAGCTGTTCACGCCGCAGTCGCCGAGTTTGGAGCAGCCCTTCGGCCGGTGATCGGTGGGATTGGCTCGTAACGATGGTCGCTTGGCAACGACTACAGACCGGCTTAACCGCGGATGGACGCGAATGTGCACGGATACCCCCGTGCGCTGGAGCGCCGGTCCTCGG
>CAITQY010000705.1 GCA_903894655.1 uncultured Gemmatimonadota bacterium | reverse complement strand
CTGCGACCTGAACGCAGCGCGTCTACCAATTCCACCACTCCGGCAGCTCCTGACATCACGCACGAAAACACCATTTCGTACACGATCCCAGCAGGGCCGTAAAGAATAGGCAGAACAGGCCTCCGAAGTCAACGCCGAGCCGCACTCTTCATGGGGGCCGGGGTATTACGTTTCAACCCGCATGGCAAATACGGACAGCGACGAACCCACAGAACTGATCGCGCGGAATAAGCGCGCGCGGCACGACTACGAAATCCTGGACACCTGGGAGTGCGGAGTCGTGCTCACCGGCACAGAGGTTAAGGCCCTCCGCGAGGGGCGCGCCAACCTCACCGATGCCTTCGGGGTGATCAAGGACAACGAGGTGTTCCTGCTCAACCTGTATATCGGGTCGTACGGGCAGGGAAACGTGTTTAATCACGAGCCCACCCGAACGCGCAAGCTGCTGATGCACCGTCGCGAAATCCGTCGTCTCATTGGCGCGGTGGAGCGGCAGGGCCTCACACTCGTCCCGCTCGATCTGTACTTCAAGAGTGGACGCGTGAAGGCACGGCTCGCGCTCGTGCGCGGCAAGCAACAGCACGACAAACGCGAAGATCTCAAGAAGCGTGACGCCGAGCGCGAAATGGCACGTGCGCTCAGTAAGCGCTGAGCAATTGCGCTGATGTCGCTGCTCGGCGCCTTCGCGCTCACATGGCAGTTGTCGGCCGTGGCAGTCCCATCGCCGCCACTCCCGCCGCTCGCGGTTCGGTCTGGTGACCGCCTGCAGTCTGTGCCAACGATGCGGCATCCCGATGGTGGCATTGCAGTGCGCGCCGACGCGCTCGCCGACGCCCTCGGGGGACAGCTCGTAGCGCTGTCGACCGGCAGTGGGCGCTATCGCCTCGAAGTGGGCACCACCGGCGTGGATCTCGAAGCCGGCAACGCGCTCGTCGTCGTCGCCGACGATACGATCCCCCTGCGCGCCGGCGTCTTCCGGCGCGGCGGACAGCTCTATGTCCCGCTCGCCTTGGCGACGGACTTGCTCCCCCGGCTCGGTGCCGGTGTGCTCTTCGATCCCGAGAAAGCAGAGCTGCGCCAGTTCTCCACCGTGACGACCGCTCGGCGTGCGCCGGCGCCTCGGCCGCGCGCTGACACTCCTGGGCCGGCCCTCATGTCCGCCCCGGCTGATAAGGTGCGGAGCGCGCCGGCCAACCGCAGCGCGTCGCTGCGCCAGCGCATCGTAGTGGTTGATGCGGGACACGGCGGTCCGGACAACGGCATGTCCGGGCCGATAGGCGTGCCCCGAAAAGTCTACGAGAAGAACATTACGCTCGCGTTCGCGAAGGAACTGCGCGACGCCCTCAAGCAGCGCGAAATTCAGGTCGTGATGACGCGGACAACGGACACCCTCATCGCCCTTGGCGATCGTGGACGCATCGCGAATCAGGCCAAAGCCGACCTGTTCCTGTCGGTGCACGTGAATGCCGCGAATCCTCGATGGAACAATCCCGGTGGGGCACGCGGATTCGAAACGTATTTTCTCGCGGAAGCGAAAACCGAAGACGAGCGCCGCGTCGCGGCGATGGAAAACGAAGCGATTCGTTTTGAGACCGATGCCGACGTGACCCGCGACGATCCACTGGGATTCATCATGCGCGATATGGCGCAAAATGAGCACCTGCGTGAATCGGGACGACTCGCCGAGCTGCTGCAGGCAGGCATGAAGCGAGTGCACCCAGGCCCAAGCCGTGGAGTAAAGCAGGCCGGGTTTCGGGTGCTCGTCACCGCCTTTATGCCCGCCGTCCTGGTGGAAATTGGCTTCGGCACCAACAAGCTGGAAGCGCAGTACATGACCGACACCGAGCGGCAGCGTGAGTTGGCGGCGACGCTCGCCGATGCCGTCGTGCGCTATCTCGAGCAGTACGAACGCAAGGTCGGAGGTGGCGGCTGATGCGTGTCGCGCAGCGGCTGGCGTTGGTCCTCGCCTCCTGGCTCGTCGGTTCGGGGTGTGTGTATTACAACGGCATCTACAACGCGCAGGTCGAAGCCCGGCTGGCCGACGCCAAGCTGCGGCGTGACGACGACGGCGAGGCTACTAGCCGTTTCCAGCGGTCCGCCGCGATCGCCGAAACGGTGTTGGTGCGGCATCCGAAGTCGAAGTGGCGCAACCGTGCGTTGTATCTCGCGGCCAGGAGCGGCGCGATGGCCGCCCAATGCGAGCGTGCGGTGCCGCGGTTGCAGCAATTGTTGGCCGGTCCGACGCTCACGGCCGCGGAGCGCGATCGATCCCGCTTGGCGTTGGCCACCTGTGAGGTGCGCACTGGACGGAGCGCCGAAGCCCGTCCACGTCTCGACTCGATGTTCCGCTCGCCTGATCGCGAACTCGCGCGCCAGTCCCGCATCTGGGCGGCCCGCGCCGCCCTCAGTATGGGAGATCGCGATGCCGTCCCCGCCTATCTCGGCGACCTCGACGCGGGTGTGTTGCAGTGGGAGCTCATCAACGCATCGATGGCGGCGCGCGAATACGCCCGCGTCGAATCACTCCTCGTGCAGCGCGCCCGGTTGGGCGACTATCGCGACGAGGTGACCCGCGCGTTGCGTGACCTGCTGGCCGACGGGCGTGTTCAGGCGGCAGAACGGATCGTTGCGCAGTACGATGCCGCGCGCGTTCGCGACGACAGCCGCGCCCGAATGCACTACGCGGTGGGCGATATGCACGCGCGGGTCGGCCTCGATTCGCTGGCCCGGCGGCATCTCTACGCGGCACGCACGCTGTCGCAGCGCGACACCGTCACCGCACACGACGCCAACGCGCGGCTGACATTGCTGGATATCACTCGCGTCGCCTCGGTGCGCGAGCTCGACACGCTCGTGGCGCGGCAGGATAGCGTAGTCTGGCGCACCAATTACGCACGCCAGGTCGCGGACCGTCTGCTCCTTTTTCGTCTGCTGGCTCTTCGCGGCGACGCCGAGAGTGCGTCGCTGTATCTCGCCGCCGAAATCGCGCGCGATTCGTTGCGCGCACCGTGGCTCGCTCGGGCGCTCTTCTTGCGCGTTGCCCGTGAGGCACCGTTGTCTCCACTCGTGCCCAACGCGTGGTACGCGGCGGCCCTCCTCGAGCCGGACAGTGCCGCCGCGTGGCAGCGTCGCGTCCTCGTCGACTTCAGTCACTCCTCGGTGGCGGCGCGGCTGCGTGGAGAGGATCCTACCGATCGCCCGGACTTTCTCAGCGCGCCTGAGCTGTTGAGATTGCACTGGACTGATGCGCTCCGCATCTGGTCCGACAGCGTGCGAACGCTGCGGCTTCCTCCCAAACCGGCCGGATCTCGGTGACCGCGTGACAGCAACAGTCGGTGAACAGCAACAGTGGATCGTGGCGGGGCTGGCCTTTCGGAACCCCGTGGTGCTCGCCGCCGGCACGGCGGGCTTCGGGAAGGAGGTCGAGGAGGTGATCGACCTCTCAGCTCTCGGCGCTATCGCCACAAAGGCCGTCAGCGTCGCCCCACGTCACGGCGCCCCGCCGCTCCGCGTCAGCGAATTCGCCGGCGGTATGATCAACGCCATCGGCCTCGCCAACCCCGGCCTCGACGCCGTGCGCGCCGAGTACCTGCCGTGGCTTCGCCGAGCCCACCCCGATACTCGGGTGATCGTCAACGTGGTCGGGAATAGCGTCGAGGACTTCGAGACCGTCGTGGGCGGTCTGGACGGCGTGCCGGGCGTGGATGCGTTCGAACTCAACGTCAGTTGCCCAAATGTGAAAGCTGGCGGGATGGAGTTCGGTGCCGACCCGGTCGCGCTCGCCGCCTTAGTCCGCGCCTCCCGGGCGAAGACGTCCCGTCCCATCTTCGTGAAGCTCTCGCCGACCCTCGGCGCCGGGGTGGTGGATGCCGCCCGCGTGTCGATCGAACATGGAGCGACCGGTGTGACGCTGGTGAACACCATGCCCGGGCTCGTGATCGACGCGTCCCGTCGCAAGCCCAAGATCGGGTTCGGTACCGGTGGCGTCAGCGGTCCCGCCTTGCTCCCCCTGGGTTTGCTCGCGACCTGGCGGGTGCGTCAGGCGCTGCCCGACGTGCCCGTCATTGGCCTCGGCGGTATCAGCACCGGCAACGACGCGGCGCAGTATCTCCTCGCTGGTGCGTCGCTGGTGGGTGTCGGGACGGCCGCCCTCCGCGATCCCCGGGCGCCGGAACGCATCGCCCGTGAACTCTCCGCGTGGGCGGACCGGGAAGGTATTCGTGACCTTCGATCGATTATCGGCACACTGGAGTGGCCTTCGTGACCCCTGTCTCATCTCCGACCGCCGGCGCGAAGCTTCATGCGATGGTCACCCCGATCGTCGCCCTCGACGTCGCTGACCGCCCGGCCGCGCAGGCCCTCGTCACCCGACTCGGCGCGTCCTGCCGGTTCTACAAAGTCGGACTCGAACTGTTCGCGGCTGAAGGTCCCGACATCGTGAGCTGGCTGCGCGACGCCGGGAAGTCCGTCTTCGTGGACTTGAAGCTGCATGATATTCCCAACACGGTGCGTGGTGCCGCCCGCAGTGTGGCCCGCCACGGTGCGTCGCTCCTCACAGTGCACGCGTCCGGTGGCTCGGAGATGATCCGGGCCGCCGTCGAGGGGGCCCATGAGGGGGCGCAGGAGAGAGCGGTGGCGTCCGACGGATGTGGCATCCTTGGGGTGACGATCCTGACGAGCATGGACGCGGCCGGGATCGGCGAGGCGTGGGGGCGGGAACAGGTCGACGTGACCCGTGAAGTGGTGCGACTGGCCGGGCTGGTCGCGGCGGGCGGCGGCGCTGGTATCGTCTGCTCCGGTCACGAAGCGGCGGCGGTCCATTCTCGGTTCGGCGAGGCCCTCGGCCTCCTGATTCCCGGTATTCGCCTGCCCGGTGGCGACGCCCACGACCAACGGCGCGTGATGACGCCACGGGCCGCCGCTGACGCTGGCGCGCGCTGGCTGATCCTGGGCCGGGCCGTGACCGGGGCCGCCGATCCGGTGGCAGCCATGGAGCAAGTCGCCGCCTCACTTGCGGGGGCGGTCTAAGTCCACTAGGATGATGGTCTTGCCTGTTTTCGGGCGAGATTCTAGGCCAATCCGCTGGCCACATTTGCTTCGCTCGTGCGCGGAATCGCTGAAATGCGATGCTTCATGAGCGATGGACGCATGGGGAGTCCAGCCGGCCAGAGCAATCTGGTGCGGGAGACTCCGTTGGCGCGTGAGCGCCAAGGTGACCCGTGAAAGTTCGGAGCAGCGTAAAGCCGATCTGTGAGCACTGCAAAGTCGTCAAGCGACAGGGCGTGACTCGCATCATCTGCAAGCGCAACCCCAAGCACAAGCAGCGTCAAGGCTGAGGG
>CAITQY010000704.1 GCA_903894655.1 uncultured Gemmatimonadota bacterium | reverse complement strand
GGACTAAATCGATGTGTTCGGGATTTCGCCATGACTCCAAGTTCTCACAAAGTGGAGCCTCCTGTAATCCCGGGGCGGTTCAATTCGCCGCCGAGGCGCTGGGCCTGAGTGACATCGGTGTCATCGTCGAGTCCAAGGACTTCGACAAGGTCGATGCCGACGATTACCTGTTTCACGAAGATCAGGAGAAGATCTACTTCCTGATCAAGTCTCGGAAGGACGAGTACTGCTTCACCAATCTGGCGCTCATTCACGTGGACGGTGAATCTGCCATCTCAGCCAAGCGCGTGATCCGCCGGTACGACTACGCGCAGCACGCGATTGCCCACGTGTCGATCGAAACGGCCGGCACGGTGGATCTCGATGTCGAGCTCAAGTTCACGATTGGCGACAAGTTGTTCAGCATTGATGTGCGCAAGAGCCACCTGGAGGCGCTCAAGGACATGTACAAAACGCTGTACACCATAGGCAAACTGCAGAAGCGCGATGAAGTGGGACGTGCGCACGCGTTGGCGGCGGCTTCGGTGCTCGGTGCGATGATGAAGCTGAACAACACGGTCACCGATCCGGCCTCGGTGGTGAGTCACTATCGCGCCGTGCTCGATGCCATGAACGACGCGGTGCGCGACGATCATACGCGCAAGGATTTCGGCGCGATCTTCGAGAAGTACATCCACGCGTGAGGCGTGGGCGGCTACGAATGGATGTAGCTGTGCAACGTGGCGATCGTGCTTTCATGGTCGGCGATGATGTCGTCCATGATGTCACGGATGGAGATCATGCCGAGGACGCGGTCGCCGTCGAGCACGGGGAGGTGTCGGATCTTCTTGGCGCTCATCAGTGCCATGCAGTCGCGGGTGCGCGTGGTGGCACACACCGTGAACACATCAGCCGTCATGATATCGGCCACCAGCGTCTCCTTCGAATTACGCCCCTGCAGCGTGATCTTGCGCGTGTAGTCGCGCTCCGAGAAGACACCCGCCAGCCGGTCGCCGTCCATGACAAGCAGGGCGCCGACCCCATAGTGCGCCAGCTGCTCGACGGCCGCGTACACGGTGATGTCGGGTGGTACCTGCCAGAGCGTGCCGTCGTGCTTCTTGAGAATTTCGCCCACAGCTTTCATGGCGCGGTACCGATTAGGGGGACTGGATGCTCCTAGGGTACGTGCTGGCGCGTGGGTACGCCAGAAGGCCTGGGGCTAAGGGCTGGCGCCGACCCGCCATCGCTGGCCCCGACGGGGCCGTCGCCCTATTGTTGCCGTGGTCTGAGCCGCCACGCCCACGCTTCGGTGCGCACGGCGGCTCACTGAGAGGGAGCCCGCAAGGATGAAGCGAACCGTACTCGCCATTGGAGCCGTCGTGATGCTCGCCGGCCTCGCGCGGCTGTTGCCGGCGCAACCGGCGCGCCCCCACTTTGTGGCCGTACAACCGGAGCTGTTCGCGGCCGGCGGGGCGCTGGCCAATGCCTTCGCCGACATCGATCAGGATGGCGATCTCGATCTTTTCGTGGGCTTCAACGGCACCCCCAACCGGCTGTACTTGAACACGGGCGGTTCCTTCCGCGATATCGCGGTCGAGGCTGGCGTGGCCGATGCGCGAGCCACGCGCGCGGCGGCGTGGAGTGACGTCGATGCCGACGGCGACCCCGATCTGCTGTTGGGATTCACGCCCGGAGCGGGGCCGGTGTTACGCCTGTACCGCAATGATGGTGCGCGATTCACCGATATCACCGCGGCCAGCGGGCTGACGGTGGAGACTGGCGCGGTCCGTCAGCCGGTATTCATCGATGTCGATGGCGACGGCGATCTGGATCTGTTCGTGGCGTTCCGTGATCGGGCGAACATGCTGTTTCGCAACGGCGGTGGCGCGTTTCATGACGTCGCTGCGACTGTCGGGCTGGCCGATGCGCGAAAGAGTGTCGGCGCCGTCTGGTTCGACTATCAGCAGGATGGCGATTTCGATCTGTACGTGGCGAATCAGGATGGGGATGCCAACGGCTTCTTCCGCAATGACGGTGGCACGTTCACCGATGTCGCGGAGTCGATTGGGCTCGCGTGGGGCGGACGTGGAGCCAAGCTGGCCACGCAGGGCACCGTACGGCCCTGCGTCGCTGACGTGAACAACGATGGCGTGGCTGACCTTTTTTCGGCCAACTATGGACCGAATGGCCTGTTTCTGGGGGCGGCTGACGGTTCGTTCCGCGACGTGAGCACGACATGGGGCGTGGCGATCGATGGACGATACGATAGCTGTGCCTTCGCCGACATCGATCACGACGGCCTACTGGATCTCTATGTGAACGGCACGGTGTCGGCCACGGAGAGCTTCCGCGACTATCTGTTCACACGCGCCGCGACGACCGGCACTGCGGCATTCGTTGAGGTGACGCCCGACAACGTGCTGGCGCTCACGGCGAGTCATGGCGTGCAGTGGGCCGATGTGGACGGCGATGGGGCACTCGATCTGGCGCTGGCGGGCTCGCGACCGGAGGCGTCGCATCCGATCCTGCGCAACACGCTGCCGCCGGCCGTGGCGCGTCGATCGCTGCAGGTGCGCGTCGTCAACGCGAACGGCCGCGCCACGATGGCCGGTGCCGAGGTGCGCGTGTATGCGGCGGGGACACGCACGCTCCTGGCCACGCGATGGGTGGACGCCGGCTCGGGCTACGACGCGCAGAGTGACATGCCGGTGCATGTGGGGCTCACGTCGATGAAGCCGGTGGATGTGGAGGTCACGACACTCATCGCGGGAACGCGTGCAAAGACGATGGTGCGGCGCGTGTCGCCGGCCGCCTATGTGAAGCGCGCCCTCCTCGTGCGGGTGGTGCCGGCGCCGTCCGGGCGTGGAACTCGGTAGCGCGCGTTCACCGTCGCGTACGCTTCGGCCCCCTAACGATTCTCGGCGACGGCCGCCAAGATCTACTCGTAGGCGTTCGTCGCCGACCACTTCCCATGGAGTCTCCGTGAGCACCGCCCCGATTGCTCTCACCGTGAACGGCGTCCGTCGAACGTTCGACGGCGATCCGACCATGCCGCTGCTGTGGTATCTGCGCGACGAACTCGCGCTCACCGGTACCAGGTACGGTTGCGGGATCTCGCAGTGTGGTGCGTGCACGGTCCACGTGAACGGGGCGCCGGTGCGCGCCTGTCAGCGGCGCCTGCAGTCGCTGGCCGATGCCAGCGTGACCACCATCGAAGGGTTGCATCCCGCCGGCGCACATCCGCTGCAGGTGGCGTGGCGCGAGATCGACGTGCCGCAGTGCGGGTTCTGTCAAAGTGGGCAGATCATGCAGGCCGCCACCTTGCTCGCGACGAACATGTCGCCGACCGATGCCGAGATCGATACGGCTATGAACGGTCATATCTGTCGGTGCGGTACGTACCCCCGCATTCGCGCCGCCATCAAGGCGGCGGCGGAGGCCACGCGATGAGCGCGAAACAGCGATTGCCGTGGATGTCCACGCCAGCCGAACCGGTTGAGGTCACGACGGCATCCGCCGGTGCGCTCGACACGCATCGTCGTGATTTCATGAAGTTGCTGGGCATGGGCGGCTTGTTGGTGGCGGCCAGCACGCTCGGTGTGCGACGGCTCGAGGCAACCGATGCGCCGTTCGCGCCGAACGCCGAGCCGTGGGAGCCGCATGCGTACGTACGCCTCGGCGACGACGGCCTCATCACGATCATGTGTCATCGCTCGGAGATGGGGCAGGGTATCCGTACCACCATGCCGATGATCATTGCCGACGAGATGGACGCCGACTGGGCCACCTGCCGCGTGGAGCAGGCGCTCGGCGATGACAAGAAGTACGGTACCCAGAACACCGACGGCTCCACCAGCATCCGGGATTTCCTGCCGGCCTATCGTGAAGCTGGCGCCACGGTGCGCGCGTTGCTCGAGGATGCGGCCGCCAAGGAATGGGGCGTGCCGGTGAGCGCGGTGCGCGCGAGCAACGGTGCTGTGGTGCACACGGCGAGTGGTCGCACCAAGTCGTACGCCTCGCTGGTGGGGACGGCGCGCACCATTCCCATGCCGACCAAAGAGCGCGTGCGCATCAAGACACCGAGTGAGCGGCGATGGGAAGGCAAACGGATGCCGTCGGTGGATCTGGTGCCGATGACGACGGGCACGGCAAAGTACGGCGCCGACATGACGCTGCCGGGGATGAAGGTGGCGGTGATCAGCCGGCCGCCGGTGTGGGGCGGCACAGTGCTGACGGTCGACGATAGCCTCGCGCTCAAAGTGCCGGGCGTGGAGCGTGTGGTGCGCATTCCCGAGACGCCGCTGCCGGGCGCGTTCTTTCCACTGGGTGGCGTGGCGGTGATCGCGAAGAATACGTGGGCGGCGATCCGCGGCCGTGACGCGCTGCGCATCACGTGGGCGGGCGGCCCGAATGCGACGTACGACAGCGTGGCCTACAAGGCCACGCTGCTGTCGTCGGTGCGCGCGCCGGGCAAGGCGGGGCGTGCCGTGGGCGATGTGCCGAAGGCGATGGCGCGTGCAGTGAAGCGGGTGACGGCGGAGTACTACATGCCACACTTGTCGCATGCGCAGATGGAGCCGGTCGTGGCACTGGCCCATGTGGCCAACGGCAAGGTGGAGGTGTGGGCGCCCACGCAATCGCCGCAGGACGCACGCAATGCGATCGCGGAGTATCTCAAAATGGACGCGGCGAACGTGGCGGTGCATGTGACGCTGCTGGGCGGTGCATTCGGTCGCAAGTCGAAGCCGGATTTCATGTGCGAAGCGGCGTTCCTGTCGCGCGCAGTGGGGGCCCCGGTGCGCGTCCAGTGGACGCGCGAGGATGACCTGCGCAATTCGTATCTGCATTCGGTGGCGGCGCATCGATTGGAAGCCGGGCTCGATGCCAACGGCACGGTCACGTCGTGGCTGCACCGGTCGGCGTATCCGGCCATCGGTGCCACGTTCGCGCCGAATGTGACCGGCGCCGAGCCCGATGAGCTCACGAATGGCGCGAGCGACATTCCGTTCGACATTCCGAACATGAGCGTCGAGATCTGTCCGGCGGTGGCGCATACACGCATCGGCTGGTATCGCAGCGTGAACGCGATCCATCATGGCTTCGCCATCGGTTCGTTCGTGGATGAAGTGGCGTACGCGGCAAAGAAAGATCCGGCGGACTTCCTGCTGGGATTACTGGGCCCCGCTCGTGTGGTCGATTTGTCGAAGGCGGGATTGGTGGCACCGGCCAGCAACTACGGCGCGACCTGGGCGGATCATCCGCTCGACATTGCGCGGGCACGCAACGTGGTGGAGTTGGCCATCGAGCAGAGCGGATGGCGTGGGCCGACGCTGCCGCGCGGTAAGGGGCGCGGCATTGCGATGCATCGCAGCTTCCTGTCGTACGTGGCCATGGTGGTGGAAGTCGAGGTACAGCCCGATGGCACGGTGCTGGTACCCAAGACCACGGTAGCCGTGGACGCGGGCTTCATCGCCAATCCCGATCGCGCGCGGGCGCAGATGGAAGGCGCGCTGATCATGGCGATGAGCAATCTGCTCACCAGCGAGGTCACGTTTGCTGGTGGCAAGGTGGTGCAGTCGAATTTTCGCGACTACGGCGTGACGCGCATGCGGGCGGCGCCGCACGTGGTCGACGTGCATCTAGTGGCGAGCGAAGGACTACCCGGCGGCATCGGCGAGCCGGGCGTGCCGCCGGCTGGCGGAGCCATCGCCAATGCGATCTTCGCGGCGACCGGTGTGCGCGTGCGGCAGTTGCCGGTGGGCAAGCAGCTCGCCGGGTGGCAGACGCGGGCGACGGGCGAGCTGCGCGGGGGCGAATGACGCGCGCCCGTGACGACTCCGTGAGCGGCCCGATTTAGACGAGAGGCAGCCCCGATGCCGATGCCATCGGCACGACTACCCGGGCAGAGGCCCGTCGCGCGGGCCGCGACGGTTGGCGCTCTCCTTCCGCCGATCACCGCTGCCACGGCGCTCGGCGCTGATGCGCATCTCCAGCGTGCGCACATCGGGAGCACCCGCGGGTGGTGCCACATGTAGCACCGTGATGCGCTCACCAAAGTGCTCGCTCAATCCGATGCCAAGCCCTTCCACCAGCGAGGCTATTTCGGACGGTCCGGTGAATCGAAGGCGCAACGTATCCGACTCCAGTAATTCCACGTCGAGCACCGGCGCGTCTACGATAGTCATGAGCGCGCCCAGTGTTTTCGGCAACGAGCGGCTGACGCTCAGGATCACCGACATCGCGGTGGACTGATCTTTCGCAAGAGAGGGGAATTCCACGAGCACTGGCGCGACGAGCCGACGGCCGACGAGCGCAAACATCGTCGACGGGGCGACAGCGCGTACGGCAGCCAACGCGTGCAAAAACACGGACAGCTGCTCCACGCCGGACGACGCGTGGCCGATGCGCTCATTGGCGAGCGTACGTGTCGCCACCAGATCATCTGAGCCGAACTCCAGCCCGACGATCGCTTCCATCATCGATCGAATCTTGCTCATCGCGAAATAATACCGTCGCGTTTGCGTTTGTGCTCGTCCGCGCAGGCCGGCGATCCGGGGGGCGCCAGTTCCTCCGCCCAGCCGATCAGGCGCGACGCGCGCGATCGGCTTCCCACTCATCAAACGGGCCGTCGAAGTCCATCAGTCGGGTGCCGTTGAACCACCAGACACGGGTGGCCACCTGACGCAGGAAGGCGCGGTCATGGCTCACCAGCAGCACGGTGCCGTCGAACTCGTCGAGTGCATCTTCGAGCACCTCGATGTTCTCGACGTCGAGGTGGTTGGTGGGCTCGTCGAGCACCAGCAGGTTGGCGCCAGTGAGCGTCATGAGCGCCAGCGCCATGCGGGCCCGCTCGCCACCGCTGAGGGTGCGGATTTCGCGAAACACTTCGTCGCCGGTGAAGCCGAAGGCGCCGAGGTGATTCTGGATGTTGCCGCGGCTCCAGAGCGGCCGCTGCGCCTGAATGGCGTCCGACAGCGACAACTTGAGCGGAAGGTCGGCCAGGTCCTGACGGAACCACGCCGGCGTAATTGAACTGCCCACGCGGGCCTGGCCACTCGCGGGTGCGAGATCGCCAAGCATGGTGGAGATGAACGTCGACTTGCCGGCGCCGTTGGGGCCCACCAGCGCCACGAAGTCGTTGCGCCGCAGCGTGGCCGTGAAGTCGCTCACGAGCACGCGCCCCGGTACCTCAACGCGCAGTTCATCGATGGAGACCACTTGGTCTCCACCGCGCTCGGCGATCTTGAACTCGAGCGACATCGCGGCCGGATCGCCCACGGGGGGCGCTAGGCGGGGCAAGCGTTCGAGTCGCTTGCGCTTGCCCTTCGCCTGAAACGAGTTCACGCCTGCCAGGTTCCGCCGGATGTACTCCTCTTCCTTCTTCACGTACGCGCGTTGCTTCTCCACTTCACGTTCACGCGTGAGTCTTCGCTCGGCGCGCTGCGGCACGAACTGACTGTAGTTCCCCTTGTACGCCTCGCTCGTTTTCGCCTCGATGTGCAGGATGTTCGTGCAGATGGCATCCATGAACGCACGATCGTGCGACACCACGAGTACGGTTTCGTCGCACTCCGTGAGCCATTCCTGCAGCCAAGTGGTGGTGTCGAGATCGAGGTGATTGGTCGGTTCGTCGAGCATGAGCAGGTCGGCGGGCGCGATCAGCTGCGCCGCCAGCCCCACGCGTCCGCGCTCGCCACCCGACAGCGTAGAGACGAGCCGCGTTTTCGACTCCTCGGCGTCGAAGCCGAGTCCCTGCAGCACGGCGTCCACGCGGGCGTGGTAGATGTAGCCGCCGAGGTCGGCGAAGCGTTCCTGGTCGTGTCCGAACTTCTCGAGCATCTCGTCGGTGCACTTGTCGCCCATCTCGCCGAGGGCCATCGCTTGGTCGGCGATGCGCTGCTCGAGGGCGATGACTTCACGCCACGCGGCGGCGCCGGCCTGCCACACCGTGGTGGCGCCCTCAAAGGCCCGGTGCTGATCGAGCAGGGCATGACGGAGTCCCGGCTTCCGGGCGACGGCGCCGACCGTGGGCTGGATGTCGCCGGTGATGACGCCGAAGATCGACGTCTTACCGGCGCCATTGCGTCCGATGATCCCCCACCGCTCGCCCTCGGCGACGGTGAAGGTGATGTCTTTGAGCAGTTCGGTGGCTCCGAAGGAGATACCGATATTGGAGCAGGAGAGGAGAGTCACGCGGCGAGGAAGGCGTCAGGTGGAAGAGGTCGCTGTAAATTACACCGGATGCGTACCCTCCTCCGCGTTCTCCTCGGCCTCGCGCTGCTCTCAAGCTGCCGTCTCCCCGTGGGAAAGACCGCGCAGCTCCCCCGCAAGGCCGTGTTCATCCTGCTCGATGGGATTCCCGCCGATGTGATCGAACAGGTCCCCACGCCGATGCTCGATGAGATCGCCAAGGCGGGTGGATACGCGCGCGCCCATGTGGGCGGCGAGCTGGGTGGCCGCACCGAGACGCCTACCATCTCGGCGCCCGGCTATATGAGCCTCCTCACGGGCACCTGGGCGAACAAGCACAACGTGTGGAACAACTACAACCAGTCTCCCAACTACGCCTACTGGAACATCTTCCGCATCGTGGAGTCGGTCGATCCTTCGCGGAAGACCGCGCTGTTTTCCACGTGGCTGGACAACCGCACCGTGCTGGTTGGCGAAGGGCGCCCCGGGGCGGGCGACTTCCGGCTCGATCATACGGCCGACGGGTTTGAACGGGATACGGTCGCCTTTCCGCACGATCCGGCGTCGCGATATATCCAGGCCATCGACGAGCACGTGGCCTCCGAGGCCGCGTCGTATATCGCGGCGAACGGACCCGACCTCACGTGGGTGTATCTCGAACACACCGACGATGTGGCGCACGCGAGCGG
>CAITQY010000703.1 GCA_903894655.1 uncultured Gemmatimonadota bacterium | reverse complement strand
TGGATGATCAGACGGTGCGTCTGGAGAATATCATCGATCTGGCCGCGTGGTCACGCCTCGAGTTTGGCATCTGGAGTACCCGCAACAGCGTGACCTATCAGTTCGCGGTGGGGGGCACCACCGACACCGTGCAGAGCCGTCGAAACACGATCCGCAACGGCGAGGCGTCCACGCGCGCCGCGTACGTGCAGCACAAGTGGACGCCCGTCTCGGCGGTCGACCTCACCACGGGCGTGCGCAGTACGCAGTACGATGCCACGGGAGCGAGCTTCGTCGAGCCGCGCGTGAGCGCCGGATGGCAGGCCACACCGTCGCTGCGGTTCAAGGGCGCGTGGGGCCGCTATCACCAGTTCGTGAACCGTGTGGAAAACGAAGATGTGTTGCAGGGCAGTCGCGACTTCTGTCTGCTCGCCGACAGCACGATGCGTCCGCAAGGGACAACGCATGTCATCGCCGGCGTGCTCTTCGATCGGCCCGCGTGGGCGCTCAACATCGAGGCCTACGACAAGACCCTCGAGAACGCGACGCTCTTCTCACGGCGGTACCGCCAGGCGTTCGGCGTGAACACGGGCTCGTTCTTCTTCACCGGCGACGGACGCGCACGCGGACTCGAGTTTCTGCTCGAGAAGAAGCGTGGCAGCGTAACCGGATGGGCCGCTTATACGCTCATGAAGGCCACCAACCGCTTCGACGACGTGGACGGCGGCCGCGCCTTTCCGAGTTCGCTCGATCAGCGGCACGAGCTGAAAGGATTCGGCTCATGGCAGCTGGGCAAATGGGATCTGTCGGCGGTGGGCGTGTACGGCAGCGGACGCCCGTACACCGCGCCGATTGCGCAATACCAGATCAAGCTGCTCGACGGCCGGCAGCAGACGTACGTGAACGTAAGTGACAAGAACAGTCAGCGGTTACCCTCGTACCAGCGCGCGGACCTTGCCGCCTCACGCATCTTCGAGACCAAGGGGTCGTTCGATTGGCGCGTCGGGCTGTCGCTGTACAACATCCTCAATCGCCGCAACGTGTCCTTCCGCAAATTCGATCTCAGCGCCGATCCGATCGTGATCACCGATGTATCGCAGCTCGGGTTCACGCCGAGCATCGACGTCAAGCTCACATGGCGGGCCCAGCGCGAGCGCGTGACGGAGATCGACCGATGACCCGCGCATTCCTTCCGGTGATCCTGCTCGGTGCGCTGGCCGCCTGCGGCGATCCCACGTTTGTGGTGCCCGGGTCGCCCGACCCCGTGGTGCGCGCGTTTTTGTACGCCGGTCAGCCGGTGAACGACGTGCGGCTCACCTGGACCGTGCCGATCAACACCAGTGACACCGCCAGTGTGCAGGTGGCGCCGCCGATCAACGATGCCACGGTGGTGCTGGTGCGCAACGGCGTGCGCTATCCGCTGGTGAAGTCGACGGGAGACAGCGGCTACTATCAGTACAACGGCACCGGGCTGATCGTGCGCGAGGGAGACGTGTTCACCCTCGAGGGCTCGGTGAAGGGCCGCGCCCTGTCGGCGCGCACCGTCGTGCCGGGGCGTCCAAGTGGCGCGCGGATGGTGTCGTCTACGCTCACCATTCCTACACTCACACTTGGCGGCGGCCCAGGCGGACCGCGCCCCGACTTCTCCGGTGCGCAGACGCTGGTGCGCTGGACGAAGTCGCCGGGGTCGCTGTACTTCGTGACGCTCGACAACGTGGAACTCTCGCCAGTGGGTGTCGACATCGCCTTTCCCGGCGGCATCCGCGGCCGGCGACGCGTGATCTTCGCGCCCACGGCCGCCGACAGTCTGCCGGTGAACGCCCTCGGCCTGCCGTACTACGGCCGCTATCAGGTGTACGTGTGGCGCGTGAACGAAGAGTATGCGCAGCTCTATGCCACGCTCCAGCAGGACTCGCGCGACCTGAACGAACCGTTCACGAACGTCACCGGCGGGCTTGGTGTGTTCACCGCCTTCGCGGCCGACACCACGACCGTCACCGTGGTCAAGAAGTAGCGCGCGGTATCCCGCCTTCGGACGCCGCTGGCGGGATACGGCACGCTCGGGATACTCTTCGACGTCCGGTTGTACATCCTCGAGGAGAGCCCCTGATGAAGCTGTTCGCGCGTGTCGCATTGGTCCTGGCGTCCGTCTCCACCGTCGCGCTCGCGTGTGTGCCCGCGGTCGCGCAGGCGCAGGTGAATTTCGGCGAACAGAAGCCCCAAGAGAGCGTCCCGTTTACGATGACGCAGGTGGCGACATTCAACCTGCCCTGGCGCATCGCGTTCCTCCCCGATGGACGCCTGCTCATCACCGAGAAGGTGGGGCCGCTCTGGCTCGTCACGCAGGAGGGCGTCAAAACGCCGGTGGCGAACGTGCCGGCCGTGCTGGCGCAGGGACAGGGCGGCATGCTCGGCGTGTATCTGTCGCCGAACTACGCGAAAGACCACCATGTCTACCTCACGTATTCGGAGCCCGGTGATCCCAGTGGCTCCAGCCTCGCGCTGGCCATGGCCACCCTGTCCATCACCAACGGCGCAGCCAGTCTCGATGACCTGCAGGTGATCTGGCGCGACGGGGCCCGCGGACGTGGCGGACAGTTCGGTGCAGCGGTGGCGTTCTCCCCCGACAAGAAGTTCCTGTTTCTCGCCGTCGGCGATCGGCAGCGCATGACACCGGCGCAGGATCCCAACTCGCCGTTGGGCAAGATCCTCCGCCTCACGCTCGATGGCAAACCCGCGCCCGGCAACCCGCAGGCGGGCACCACCGGTTCGGCCACGCTCGACATCATCAACCCGCCGCGCGACACGGAGCTGGCGAAGACGGCGGCGGTGGTGTTCACCTACACCTTCCCCGGACAGAACCTGACGCCGTCGGAAACGTGGGCATCAGGCTTCCGCACGCCGTACGGATTGGCCTTCGCGCCCGATGGTCGCCTGTGGGAAGTGGAGCACGGCCCGCGCGGCGGCGACGAGTTGAATCTCGTGGACGTCGGCAAGAACTATGGCTGGCCACTCGTGTCGTACGCGGTGAACTACAACCAGACGCCCATCCCGAGCCCCGACACGCGCCCCGATCTGGCCAAGCCGGTGCTCTACTGGACGCCGGTGATCGCGCCGGGCAATCTCACCTTCTACAAGGGCAAGATGTTTGCGCCGTGGAACGGATCGGCGCTCGTCGGCGGCCTTGCCTCGCGGACCGTTACGCGTATCACGTTCGATGGGAAGGGTGGCGCCACCACCGCCGAACGGTGGAGCGTGGGCCATCAGATTCGCGATATCGCGGTGGCGCCGGACGGCGCGCTGTGGATGATCGAGAACACCCCCACGGGCGGGCTGTTTCGGGTGACGCCCAAGTAGCGCGGCGGCGCGCGGCGTCCGCTAGACGTCCTCGCGCGTCACACCCGCACACGCCATCACCAGCTCCGACCCGTACACCTTGGCCGGCGTCTGATACCCGGCCTGTACCTCGCCACGCAGCACCCGCTCCACGACCGCCAATGCGCAGGCCACCGTCCACTCCACACCGGCCTCGGGGCCGTGGAGTCGTGCCGCTGCCCGCCCGCCGGCACCGTCCGTCACCTCGCCCCACACGTGCGTGACCGTCTGTGCGCGACGCGACGCCGACGGGCCGGGCTTCACACCGCGCCGCAACAGCGCACGGAACCAGCCCATCGTGAGGAGCGGTCGCAGCCACTGCATCACCGCCATCGACTGCCGCGCCGCACTCGGCAACTCCGTGTACTCCTCGATGTTCGGAATGCCCGTGCTGTAGTACGCCGTGAACACGTCGCCCCACGTGAGCTGCGTGACCAACACCGGCCCGTCACCGAAATCGACCGACCGCGTCTTCATCGCGCTCGTGGCGCGCACGAACCGTCCGTTCACCCGCACGCGATTCCCGAAACGCAGCAACTCGATCACCGTGCGCTGCGTGCCCGGCGGCAATCCGCTCGGGCCCACACTCTGGAATGCCATCGTCAGGTGCGTCGCTGACGGCAAGCGCTGCTTGAGATACACCGCTAGGCAATCGGTCGGCACCACATCGAATCCCACCGCCGGCATCACCATCACGCCGCGCTGCTTTGCCTCGGCATCACGCGCGGCGGCGGCCTCGAACACCGGAAACTCGCCGGTGATATCGAGGTAATGCACACCGGTGCGCAGGCAGGCGTCCACCATCGGTTGCGACGTATAGAGAAACGGCCCGGCGCAGTGCAACACCACCGACACACCGGCCAGCGCGGCATCGAGCGCACGCGGATCATCCAGCGCACACACGCGATGCGGGAGTCCCAACTCGCGGCCCAGCGCTGCGAGCGCGGCCGCATTGCGTCCCGCCAGGATGGGCACCAGCCCGCGGTGCACACACGCGCGGGCCATCGCCTCGCCCACGTACCCGGTCGCTCCGTAGAGCAGGAAAGTGTTCGCCATACGCGAAAGCTACCGCGCCGCGGATCAAGGGGTCAGAGTCGTTGAACGCGCGCGTTATTTTGGCGCCATGCCGCATGTTTTGGTGACGATGAACGCCGTCGGCGACGACAGATTAGCGCCCTGCTCTCCGGCTGGCCCACGACGGCCGTCGCATGAGTACCGACCGAGCCCGTTCTCCCACTCACGTGCCTGATCTGCTATGCCTCGCCTACCGCGCATTCTCCTTCCGGGTGTTCCCGTTCACCATGTGCAGCGCGGCAACAATCGAGGACCGATCTTCGTGGATGATCGGGATCGACGGCTCTATCGACAGCTGTTGTTGGAGGGCTGTCACCGGCTCGAGTGTGCGGTGCACGCGTACGTGTTGATGTCCAACCACGTGCATCTGCTGCTGACTCCGACACGAGCCGACGCGATCGCGCGGCTTACCCAATGGATGGGGCGGAAATACGTCCGGGCATACAACACGCGACACCACCGCACGGGGACGCTGTGGGAAGGACGGTTTCGGTCGAGCGTGATTGACTCCGCCCGGTATCTGCTCAACTGCTCACGCTACATTGACCAGAATCCGGTACGGGCCGGCATGGTTCCGTCACCGGCAGCCTACCGGTGGTCCAGTTATGCGCGGCTGGCGCATGGCGTGCGCGATGACCTCATCACGGAGCATGCGGAATACCACGCGCTGGGCCCGTCGCCGGTCGAGCGTCAGGCCGCGTACCGTGCGTTGTGTACGCCGTTGGTCGAACCGGAGGTCGTTGGGGGCATTCGCGTGGCCATCCGTCGAGGGGAGGTGCTTGGATCGACGGCCTTTACCGACGAGGTGCGTGCGCGCCTGGGGCGGCCCGTTACCCGCTTGGGTCACGGAGGAAACCGTCTTTCAAGGGGTCTTTCAAGGGGTCAGAGTCGTTGAAAACCGTTCAACGACTCTGACCCCTTGAAGACCCCTTGAAAGACGGTTCACGTCGGCAAACCCCTCGCCATCACCGACCAGTACGACACCGGCGCCAGTCGCGCCAGCAATGACAGTCCCACCGCATCACTCCCCACCAGCACCCGCTTCTTCCGCCGTTCCACGCCCCGCACGATGATCTCACCCGCCGTGCTCGGCGGCATGCGGAGGAACTTCGCGAACGCCGCCCGACGACGCGCCACGTCCGCGTCATCCGCACCCTGCGGCGCGCGTGCATGCTCGGAGATATTCGTGCGCACGCCCCCCGGATGCACCACCGTCACGCCAACCGTGCTACCGTCCAGCTCGTGACGCAACGCTTCTGAAAAACCGCGCACCGCGAACTTGCTGGCCGCGTAGGCGACCTGCTCCGCCGGCGCGACGATGCCGAAGATGCTCGAGATATTCACGAGACGCGCGTCGGTGCTGGCCCGCAGCAACGGCAGGAACGCGCGCGTCATGCGGACCAGGCCATGGAAGTTGATGTTGAAGAGCCAGTCGAAGTCCTCTTCGCTCACCAGGTCGAACGTGCCGCCCAACGCCACCCCTGCGTTGTTCACCAGTAGGTCGGCGGCGCCGTGCTCTGCGAGTACGGTTGTCGGGAACGCCGCAACCATGGCACGATCGGCCACATCCAGCGTATGCGGCGTCACCCGCACACCACTCGCCGACAGCAACGACACGGTCTCGGCAAGACCGCGCTCGTTGATGTCGGCGAGCGCGAGATGACAGCCGCGCTGCGCCAACGACGTCGCGATCGCGCGCCCGATACCGCTGCCGGCACCGGTGATGACCGCCGTGCGGCCGCGTAGCATCATCCCGTTAGCCATGCGCCGGCGCCTTAGCATTCAACGACTCGTTCAACGACTCTGACCCCTTGAACCTTCGCCTCGCCCACGTACCCGGTCGCTCCGTAGAGCAGGAAAGTGTTCGCCATACACGAAAGCTACCGCGCCGCGGATCAAAGGGGTCGTTGATCGCCCGCGTCACTTCGACGCGTCCGGAGGCATGTCAGGCGTCGCTTGACTCCGGCAGCCCGACCGAGAACGTTTAGCGCACTTCATGTAACGCACTTCATTCGTCTACCGCTCTTCTCCATGC
>CAITQY010000702.1 GCA_903894655.1 uncultured Gemmatimonadota bacterium | reverse complement strand
TGCCGGCGCCACCGAGTCCCGAGGCCTCGCGCGGCGAGGTCATGACCGCGCTCTGGCGCGACGCTGGCCTGACCGACGTCGAATTGCACGAGATCACAGTGCAACGCACCTTCGCATCGTTCGACGAGTTCTGGGCCATCGTCGACGGGTGGGCCGCCGTAGGTGAGACGATCGCGACGATGTCGCCCGAAGCGATCGCGCAGCTCACGGCTCGGCTGCGCGTATTGCTGTCGGCTGACGCTGACGGGCGCATCACCTACGCGGCGAGGGCCAACGCGGTGCGGGGCAGCGTGCCGCGCGGGCTAGGCGCGCTGTAACTCCGACAGCTGCTCGGCGTGTCGCGCGTCATGATGCGCCACGAGTTCTACCCATGCGCGCAAGGTCAGCGGCCCGATGAATGGATGCGGGAAGAGGATGCCGTCGAGGACGGCCGGATCGGCGGCGGTGAAGGCCTCGAGGATCGCGGCGCGCGAGGCGTGCAGTTGCGCGAGGGCCTCGTCGGGGCTCAGCCCCTCGGAAGGACGCACGCGTTCCGGCGCTTCGACCTTGGTGGTCCGATCGCGCACCCATCGAATCCGCGTGGCCGTGAGCAGTCCCGCCTGTTGTTCGTCGGACGTCGTCGTGAGCGGACGCTCCGCGCCCTTGGCGATCATGCGCGCCACGTTGCCTTCCACACGCGCGACATGTTCTACGATCTGCGCGGCGGACCACCCGCCCGCCCCGTCTGAGCGTGCGCGCTGCTCAACGGGGATCGCGGCGAACTGCGCGAGGAGCTGTACGCGCTCGACCTTGAGCAGGGCCAGCAGGGCGGGAACGGAGCCGGTGGGCTGGGTCATGGTGCCAACGTATCGCGACGAGGATGCGGCCGTCGTGACGACGCCTTACGGACGCTTCGCGAGGGGACGTCCGGTGCGGATGATCGCCGACGCTTGGTCGGCCGTGCCGGACAACAGCAGCCCGAGGTAGCCTTTCTCGATGCGGTCCTTGATGGAGCCAGCGGAGGCCGTCATCATGCTGGGCATGCCCGCCTTGGCCCCGAGGTCACGGGCGCGCTGGCACGCGGCTTCCGCACCCGGCGCGTCGCCGCCCATGGCTTGCGTGAGACTGCCGATGCCGCACGACAGCAAGCTGTAGCTTTTCACGGCGGCGATGTCGTCGAGTTCGGCGATGGCACCTTTGTCTTCCACCATCAGCATCGCGATCACGGTGCCCTTGGGGTTGGCGGGCGACCACACGTTGGCGCCGGCTTCGGTGAAGAACGCGGCGGCGGTGCGCGCTTCCGCCGCGTTGCGCACGTGCGGGATCACGACGCCGTCGGCACCGAGGCCGAGTACTTCCTTCACGCGGGCGCGGGTGAGCTCGACGCCGGCGGCTTCAATGGTGGGAATGCGCACCAGCAGCGTGGGCCGTGTGGCGGCGCTGCTCAGCTTGATGCCACTCGCCATCGCGCGCACCGCATCCGCGTCGTAGGCCCCTTCAAGATTCAGGAAGAGATAGTCGAGTAGCGGATTCTCGGCGAGCGCCTTGGCACCGGCTTCGGTATACAGCGCCGGGAGACGTGTGGCGCCCGCGGCGCGTGGAGCTGGTGGCCGCTCACTCGGCACGAACATCCCGAAGGCGGCGGCGCCGGACTTCCACAGGGTCAGTGCGGCGCTCGCCGAGGCGGACGCGGGCGAGGTCTTCGCGGCGCTCGCGCAGCCACTGAAAATCGTGGCCGCGAAAGGAAGTGCAACGAGCCAGCCTGAACGACGCATGTGCGGTTCTCCTGTGAGTGAGCGCCTGACCTACCGTACGAAGTGCCTATAGTAACGCAAAACGCGCCGGGTATAACGCCCGGCGCCGTCCGTGGCGGCGTGACGTCGTTAACGTGCAGTCGTGATCCGGTTCCCCTCGCCACCCGACGTCAGCGACCTCCCGGCGCGATTCCCGAGCCCGTTCGACCGCGCGGCGGTCCACCCGCTCGCTCGACGCGCGGCCATGGACACCATGGAACTGTTGCAATGGCCCGCCATGGCCCCGTGGAGGCTCGACGACCCGGGGAACGGGAAAATGTTCGGGGTGCTGGTGGTTATGGCTCCTGACGGCACCGTGGGCTATCTGCGGGCCTTCTCGGGGATGATGGCGGGGCTGTGGACGATCGACGGGTGGGCACCGCCGGCCTACGATGCCGCCGCCCGCGATCTCGTCTGGATTCCCGGCGAGGCTGAGCTGTACGACCTCGGCGCCGACGACGAGGCGCGGACCGCCCGCTCGCGCGAATTGTTGCCCGCCATCCAGAACACGTATCACTTCGCCAATGCGCTGGGCGAGGTGCGCGCCCTGCGCGACCTGTTTTCGCCCAAGGAACCCCCCGGCGGCGCCGGTGATTGTGCCGCGCCAAAGCTCCTTGCGCAGGCGTACGCACAGGGGCTGCGTCCGCTGGCGCTGGCCGAGTTCTGGTGGGGCGCCCC
>CAITQY010000701.1 GCA_903894655.1 uncultured Gemmatimonadota bacterium | reverse complement strand
GGGTGCGGGTACGCCGTGGCCACGCCGGTGCGCACGTAGTTGCCGGTGACTTCCATGCCTACCGCGCTGTGCGGCCGCCCGTCGCGCTGCACGTCGCGCATCATGAGGTTGATGCCGTACTGCGACAGCGCCTGTCCCACCTGATAGTCGGTGGTGCGGGTGCCGTGCTCCAGAATGAAATCGCGCGCGAAGCAGTGCACGAGATCGAAGTAGCGATACGCGCGCTGCGTCAGCGCGATCTCCTCCGGCGTCTTGATCACCTGCATCCGCAGGCAGAGGTCGCTCACATCGGCGACCTTGGCGTTGGGGAGGATGCGATCGAAGGTGCGTTGCGCCGACGGTGTGAGTTCGCGATCGAGGCCGATGGTGGCGTCGCCGAGTCCCTTGGCGGCGAGCTGCCCCAGCACCCAGGCCCAGAGATCCACCCGCGCGCCCTTCGCCAGCTGCCCGCGATTCGGGAAACCGCCCTCGGCGTGCGGATAGCAGAAGTAGTACTCGTTCTCGGTGCACCACCACGACGTGATGAGATCACGGTCAATGGCGGGGGAGAACCAGTACACGGTATCGGTCTCGCGCGTGGGCATCATGGCCCACGTGGTGCGCTCGCCGCTGCCGCGGAAGCAGCCGGTGAAGTACACCAGGTTCACGTCGCTCTGCAGCAGGATCACGTCCACGCCGCGTGCCCGTGCCTGTTCACGCAGGCGACGCGATTGCCCCTGATACCATGCCAGCGGCAACCGGTCGGTTCCCACCGGCGCTGGGGTGGGGTGCCGGGGGTTCTCCACGAGCAGCCGCTCAGATCCCTCGCGGCCACTGGTGAACGTGTGGGCGCTGAGCGCCTCGGCGGCAGTAGCGGAGGCGGCCAGTCCCAGCCCCATCCGACGAACGAAGTCTCGGCGTGATGCAGTCATGCCGGAATGGAGTGCGCGGCGTGTGTGGCGTCAATAGCAACAGCGGCGCAACGGGGCACGGTGCCGATATCGGCCACCGTGCCCCGAACCCTTCATCACCGCACCGTCACCGCACCGTCACCACGCGGTCACCAGGAGGGCTGAAACGCCCGCCAATAGGGGAAGCCCTCGTCGGGGGACTCCCAGCCGGGCAAGAAGGGGCGCACCCCGCCATCCACCGGCTGCTTGATCTCGTAATTCACCGGCGGAGTAGCGCCGAGCAGATGCTGGACGAAGTAGTCCCACCGGACGCGAATGAAATACGGCTCGTTCAACCCATGGTTGCGATTCGGCGCCCAGACCATGTCGAACGATTTGTTCGCCTTGATCAGTTCGTCGATCAACTGGACCGTCATCGCCGGATGCACGTTGTCGTCCATGTCGCCGTGCATGAGCATGAGTTTCCCGCGCAGATTCTTCGCCATCATCTTGTTGGCCGATGACTCGAAGTTGTCCGTCTTGCGCGTCGTGTCCTTCTCCATCAGTCCCTGGTACTTCTCGGCCCAGTAGATGTTGTAGCTGCGGTTGTCGTGATTCCCCGCACCGCTGACTGCCACCTTGAAGAAGTCGGGATAGCGCAGCATGGCATCCGTGGAGGCGAAGCCGCCGCCGGAATGCCCGAAGATGCCCACGCGGTCGGTATCGATGAATCCATGCTTGGCGCCGAGCTGCTTGATGGCCGCCACATGGTCGGGTAAGCCGTTGTCGCCGAAGAATCCGTAGTAGTTGTCGTGGAAGACCTTGGACCGCAGCGGCGTGCCGAGGTGATCCAGCTGAATCACCACGAAACCGAGCGCGGCGAGGGAAAACGGCTCGCCGCCGTTTTTGAAGCTCCAGCTGCCCACCGAGCCCACCTGCGGCCCCGGGTAGATGTGGGAGATGATCGGATACTTCTTCGTGCTGTCGAGGTTGGGGGGCAGGTAGATCACACCGTAGATGTCCGTGATGCCGTCACGGGCTTTCACGCTGAAGACCTGTGCCGCGTGCCACCCCACCGCTTTCAGCCGTGAGACATCCGCCTCTTCCAGCTTCCGGATGACAGCGCCAGTGGCACTGCTACGAAGGACGGTGACCGGCGGGCTCTCCACACGCGAATAGCTGTCAACGAAGTACTTCCCGCTCGGGCTGAACGTGATGAGGTGATGGCCATCCTCCGGCGTCAGGAGCGTGAGCCCCGTGCCGTCATAGTTCACCCGGTAGAGCTTGGGGTAGTACAGGAAGCCGTCGCGCCCGCGCCCCGTGAAATAGACCTGACGCAGCACTTCATCGACGTACGAAATCTGCCCGACCTGCCATGCACCGCTGGTTATCTGCGCCTTGGGCTCCGGCGCCAGACTCATTTTCTTGGGGTCGGCGGTGATGTTGGTAACGCCCGCTCCGTCGAAGCGATACAGGTGTCCCCACCCGTCACGCTCCGACCACCAAAAGGCATCCTTGAGATCCTTCGTGACGTAGAACGACGCCGGATCCTGCGGGTTCGCGATCTCCACGTAGGTCTTGCCGGTGTCACGCGCCACGATGCGTGACGTGCCCGTGGCCGCGTCGATCTCCGCCAGATAGACTGCCTTGGAGCCGCGCATCAGCCAAGAGAGATGCAGCTTCTGGGAATTGTCCGCCCACGCCGAGTCGCGCACCGAGCCGCCTAGGGAGAGCATGCCGGGGCGGACGGGGAGTTTGACCTCCACGTTGGCCTTGCTCGCCACCTCGATGACATGCACGCGGGGATACGGGACCGCCGTGTCACCCGGCAGCGCATAGGGCTGCGTATAGTGGCGCGGACGCTGGAAGGTGTACGAGATGTAGTGCATCTGCTCGACGTACCGCTCGTCCTGACGGAGCACCGCGATGCGGCGACTGTCCGGCGACCACCGCAGCGTCGGCCGTACCGGCATCGGACGCTGCAGCTGGCTCGGCCGCGGCATCGTGATGCCATAGGCGTTGTAGTCGACGCCATCGGTAGTCAGCTGCACGGAATCCTTTTTGGTCTCCCGGCTCCGCACCCACAGGTTGTTCCGGTGCACGAACGCTTCGAGCTTCTTGTCCGGTGAGGCGACGTAGGGCACATCACTGGGGAGGGTATCGCCGACGGCACAGGCGTACGTGGTGATGTTGCAGACGAATCGCTTCCGCACGGCCGTGAACTCGATCTCGTTTTCGTCGGTGGCATCGCGGCCGAAGCGAAACGTTTGGAACGGCAACTTCTTGGCATCGAAGGCCGTGTCGCTGGCCAGTGTCATCGCCCGCGCGAGACGGACATGATCGAATAACGCGCGCCGGCTGTTCGTCACGGGATCGACGAGGACGAACTCCGATCCGTCGGCCAGCTTGTTCCGGTACCAGAAGCGATTGCCATCCTTCAGCCATTCTGGCTGCACGACGTCACCACTCACCAACCGATCGGTGTTCCAGCTGAGCAGCTGCTCGGCGCGCGCATAGCTGACCTGCGCATCGGCGGCGAGCGGCAGTGTGAGCACCGAGAGGCCGACGGCGGTTACCAGTTGCCATTGACGGGCATTCATGTCCCTAACTCCGCGTGCGGGAAAGAAGGACCAGGTTCAGCGACTGACCACGCGAAGCGTGGCGCGCATCCCCGGCTGGTTGTACGTGCATCGATAGGCGTGCACACCGGGGACGGTGGCCACCCAGATATAAGACTGCGTTCGCTGCAGGTCGCCGGAGTCGTCCCATGGGCCGCCGGTCACCGTGTGCACCTTGCGGCCCACGTTGTACCAACAGACGACGGTGCCGACCGGCACGATCGTCTCACCGTTCTCCGTGCCGTCGGGCTGGGCCTGGAAGAAATCGTCTCCGCAGTAGATCTCGACCTGATTCTGCGCGAACGATCCCCGCTGAATCCGCACGGTGAGCTGCGTGGTTTTGCCGGCGTCGATCGTGAACTTGATCGGGTGTTGATAGGGTTCCGGGACGATCGCCTGGCCAGATGCTTGGAAGCGGAGCTGATATTCACCCGCAGGAAGATCCGCAAAGCGAAACTTTCCGTTGGCGTCGGGGGCGATGGTCATCCCCACATGCTGGCCGCTCGGATACATCAGGATCAGCGTGCCGAAGTTGCCTTGCGGCGTCCCCTGCACGTTGACCAGCAGCCCATCCAGACTCCCCTTGGTTGACGGCAGCGGCGCAGTTGGGCTGGTGCCCCCGTCACTGCTGCAGCCGGTGAGCATCGCCCCAAGGCTGACGACGGTCACACCCGCCACCCAGAAAAAGTCGCGACGCGACGACAAACCGGGAGCGGACGGATGTCCGCTCCCGGTCGCACTTGCTGTGTCGTTGGTTAGCTGAGCTTCGGACAGGTGGCCTGTCCCTCTTTCATGCTCGGGTTGGCCAGAATCTCGGTGCGCGAAAGCGGCAGCATGGTCGGCCGGTCACCGCCGAGCGTGCCGCGCACCAGGTTGAATCGATGCAAGTCATACATGCGCTGCCCTTCGACGAAGAGCACCGCCATCCGCTCGTTGAGCAGTGCCGTTTGCGCGGCCGCCGCAGTGCCGGGTACCGGGATTGGCGCGAGCCCTACCGCCGTGCGGTTTTCGTTGAGCTTCGTTGCCATGTTGGCAAAGTCACCCTTCCGCATGTATACCTCGGCGGCAATCAGCGCCATCTCCTTCGAGCTGATCAACACCTGATTGGCGGCCCGATCCGAATATTTCGCAATGCCGTAATAGTCGAATCGGTTGTTGACCCCTTTTTCGTTCAGCTTGCGGGTTACCGCCATGCGTGGATCCGGCTTCGTGGCGTCGAACCAGTCGGCCAAGGTCCCGTTGGTATAGCTAGTCGCGGTAAAGCTTCCCAGCACGCGAGCATGATACATGCGGCGCAGCCCGCCAGACCGGTTGCGGTTCTGATGGAACTGATTGCCGGTGGTACTCTGCTGGTTGGCCGCACCTTCGGCGTAGACCGCCTCTTTGAGGAAGCCGGCCGGCACCGCGAGGGCGTCAGCGAGGGCTGCGTCGAAGTTCCCCGCGAACAGATTGGCGCGGGCGCGTGATGCGAGGATGACTGACCGCCACTTCAGCTGATCCGCCGCCGGGATGCTGTTCACCAGCGCCAGTGCGGCCGTGAACTTCGTCACGGCCTGCGGGAAGAACTTGGTGTTGGGTTCGCGCGCCCCGCCCTGCGTGAGCGGGCCCTCGCAGTAACTGGATCCGATCAACAGATCGGAAAAGCCATCCACCCAGGTCACCTGCGTGAGCAGCGGGCTGGCATTGGCCGTCGCGCCAAGCACGGTCTTGATGCGATCCGACGCGCTCTGTGCCGCATAGCGCGCCCGGAGGACAGCGTCGAGCGGACCAGAGAATGAGCCGACGGTGGCCCAATCGCCGCGCAGGCGCCCTTCCGAAATGTCTTCC
The DNA here is from genome assembly GCA_903894655.1 of uncultured Gemmatimonadota bacterium. GTDB lineage: Bacteria > Gemmatimonadota > Gemmatimonadetes > Gemmatimonadales > Gemmatimonadaceae > Gemmatimonas. The sequence continues at coordinate 154 of CAITQY010000701.1, read as the reverse complement.
CAGTCGACCCAGGTGGACGTGGACTCGATCTCATCACCCTGGAGCGCATTGACGACCACCACGTCATCGAAGGCCTGATGCAGGCTGCCCTCGGCGCCGTCGGCGACGTTCTTGATGATCACGGGGGAATTCAGGTCGGCGTCGCCGAAGGCCT
>CAITQY010000700.1 GCA_903894655.1 uncultured Gemmatimonadota bacterium | reverse complement strand
TCTTCCACCAGCGCCATCGGCTGGGCGACCAGGAGCGACCAGAGGTGGTCGGTACCCATCGCATCAAGGGCCGTGGCGGTGGCGTCGAGGTAGCTGCTGGCAAAAGGCGCATGCTCCGACGGCGACGGACGGGTGATCTTCATGCGAGAGGCTCCGGTAGCGGGGGAAGACAGGCGAGTTGCGCGAGTACGGCGTGAAGCTGCGACGGATCGGAAACGGCGCCCTGCGCGAGTCGGGGAGATCCGCCGCCACGGCCGCCCACCGCCTGCAGCACGGTGCGGAGTCGCTGTCCCGCGTCGATGCCGGAGTCGGCTGCCGTGGCCATCAGCACGCCGCCTGCTTCGTGATTGGTAACCAACACGGTGCAACAGCCGAGCGCCACCAGTTGCTGGGCCAGCGGCTCGGCGTCTTTGACTGGCCCCGTCACGGACATGATGATGCGGCGCACTCCGTCGCTGTCGGGGATGCATGCCGTCCACATCGCGGTGGCCTGATAGCGGGCGAGTTCAGCAGCGAGGCGCTTGCGTTCGCGCTCGCCCTCGGCGACGCGCTGGATCTGCTGTTCTACGAGACCCGGCAGATCATGCGGTGCGGCCGAGAGCGAGCGAGCGGCCGTGGTGAGCAGTTCGGCGTCGAGACGCGCGCGGGACACGGCGCGATGGCCGCAGACAAACTCGATCCGCGTATTGCCCTTCGTCCTCTCGGCGCGCCGCAGCAAGAGCGCCCCGATCTCCCCAGTGCAATCGACATGCGTACCGCCACAGGCGCTGCGATCGATGCCCTCGATGGTCACGATGCGCAGCTCACCGTCGCGGTCGCTCGGCTTGCGCAGCCCCGTCGCCTCGGCCGCGTTTTCGAAGGACACGGTGACGTGGTGGTTCTGCACGATGAGTGCGTTGGCGCGGCGCTCGATGGCGGGGAGCGTGGTGGGGTCGAACTCTTCGCAGGCCACGTCGATGGTGTTGGTCTCATCGCCGAAGTGCACGCTAAGGGTGGGCCAGCCGAACTCGTCGGACAGCATGGCAGAGAGCAGGTGCTGACCGGTGTGCTGCTGCATATGATCGACGCGTCGCGTCATGTCGACCTGTCCCACCAGCATCGAGCCCACCGGGACACCGATCGGGCTGGCGAGGCAATGCACGATGCGCGCGTCGTCGTCGATGACGTCCACGACGGCGTTTCCGCCCAGCGTGCCCACGTCGTGTGGCTGTCCACCCGAGGTGGGATAAAACGCCGTGCGGTCGAGCACGACACGACAGCCGTCGTCGGTGATCTCGCGCACGACGGCGGTGAAGCGGTCGAGACGCGCGTCGGTGTAGTAGAGGCGGTCGGTCATGCGGGGACGGGGCGGGATGGGGAAGCGTCGTGCAGCAGAGAAGGGCGCCGATGGTATCTTGCGCAATATGCTGAATTCGCCTCCTCCCCGGATGTTCGGCCGTCTCGCCGCGCGTGCGTTGCTGGCGGTGCTCGCCGTCTCCAGCGCCGGCTGCAGTAGCCGCTTTTTCACGGTGACCCCGGATTCCCGTGTGGACAAGTCGGCCCCCACTGCGGTGGCGCCAGCGCCGGGAGCACCGGCCGCCGTGGATACGATCCTCGCGGAGCCGGCCCCGGCGCCATCGGATTCGGCGGGCGTGGCCCGGCTGCACACGCTGATACAGCTGTGGCATCTGGTGTCGCTATACCATCCGGCGGTGATCGAGCGTGGCGCGCCGTGGGATTCGGCGTTCATCCGCGCGGCCACCGTGGTGCGTTCGGCCACGGATCCGCAGCAGTTGGCGGTGGCCTATCGCCGGCTGCTGTCGGTGTTGCAGGACCCACTCACTCGAGTGGAGCTGGCCGATGCCGTCGGCGTGCCTGGCGCAACCGAGAACTTTGCGTTCGGCAGTGAGCGTACGCGCGACAGTGTGCTGATCGTGCGCGTGCCATTGGGCTCGGCGCAGCGTGCGCTGTTTACCGACGGCGCGGCGGCGATGGTGCGCCAGCTGCTCGCGACGGCGCCGGCACGGGTGGTGCTCGATGTGCGCGGGTCGGGTGCGACGTTGGATTCCATCGACGTGGCCGTCGAGCAATTCGTCGCCAACGCGGAATTGGTGACGTCGCTGAACAGCGCGCTCACGGCCGCGAGCACGGAGCGAACGCGCCGAGTTGGTGGCGCGCGCGCGATGAACGGAGCGTGGCAGCCGGATGATGCCTGGATGGTACGCACGGGACGCCCGGTGTTCGCAGGTTCAGCGACGCCGCGGCGCGTGATGGTGCTCGCGAACCGCGCCACGGTGCTGCCGCGCGCGCTGCTGTCGTTGGTCGCGAGTGGCCGAGCGACGCTGATTGCTGAGGAGGGTGTGGACGACACGCCGCTGGTGTCGAGTGTGCTGTTGCCGATCGCCGATCGCCTGTCGGTGCGAATCCGCACGGGAGAACTCGTGCACGCCGACGGCGGTACCGGGTTGATGGCCGATACGGTGCTCCCGCGGGCTGCGCAGGCGTCGGACAGCGCGCCGGTGTTACGCACAGCGCTCGCGTTGCTGCGCACGAACCGTGTGGTGCGCGCTTCGCGTGTGCCCACACGGCGATTGGCGGCGGTGTTGCCAGGCTACTACGACAGTGATCCGTATCCGTTTATGGGTGCGCGTTTGCTGGCGGCCGCGCGGTTGTGGAGTGCGATTCGCGTGCGGCATGTGCATCGCGATTTGTACGACGAGGACATGGACGCCCTGCTCGAGCGCACGATCCCCGCGCTCGAAGCGGCGCGGGTCGCGACGGAGTACGCGGCCGCGTTGATGCCGATGGTGTCCGCGCTCGACGACACGCCATCGAACCTGTGGGGACGGTCGGCCGATTCCGTTCGCGGCCCGGCCTCGGTGCCGTTTCGGGTGCGTTGGATCGAGGAGCGCGCCATCATCACCGACGTGATCCGTGACTCCGTGACGAAAGCGCTCGGCATCGACACGGGCATGGAAGTCACGGCGGCCGACGGCTTCCCCCTGCCAGCGTGGATCATCGATCACCGCACGGCGGTGTCGGCACCAAACAGCTGGTCACGCCTGCGTGCGCTGATGCCGCAGGTGGCCCTGGGCCCGAGCGGCGGCGCACTGTTCCGGCTGCGCGACATGATGAATCGCGAGCGACAGCTGAACGTTCCGCGCCGTGTGGACTACGTGGCACCGCTCGTTCTCGTCGAGCGGCCCCTTTGGAGTGCGGTGCGGACGCTGCCTGGCGACATCGTCTATCTCGACGTGGAGCGATTGCCCGTGGACTCGATGGCGGCAATCCTGATGCGGTCGCGCAGCGCGCGTGGTTGGATCGTGGATCTGCGCGGCACACTGGGGACCGGGCAGGCCGACGCGTTGCTCTCGGCTGTGCGTCGCGTGCCGGAGGCGGTCACTGCGCGCGAAGTGCGCCGCTACGACAACGAACCGTGCGCCACGCCCACGTTGCGCGAAGCGCGCGCATTGTGCGCCGTCACGCGCGACACACGGGCGCGTGTGAGCCGTGGCGACACAGCCGGCCACTATGCCGGACGCATCGTGGCGTTGATCGACGAGCGCACCGCTGGCGAGATGGAGCGCTTGGCCATCGCGCTCGATGCCGTGGCGCCGGTGACATTCATCGGGTCGTCCAGCGCGGGGGCACCGGGCGAAGTGATGCACGTGGAGCTACCGGGGCTCTTGCGCGTGGCGCTCCCCATTGTGGAGATACGCCGTTCGGACGATGCGCAGTTGCAGCGCGTGGGGATCACGCCCAGCGTCGAGGTGCGCCTCACGGTACGCGGCGTGCGCAGCGGATTCGATGATGTGATCGAGCGCGCGCAGCAGTGGCTGGTGCAGCAGCTCGATCCGCCAGCGCGTCGTCGTCGCTAGTCGGTCGCTGTGCGAGACACGACGACTCTCCCGATCGACGAGATCATCCCGTCGTTGCGCGCGGCGCTGGCTGAGCGCACCGTGGCCGTGCTCGAGGCGCCACCGGGTGCGGGTAAGACCACCCGCGTGCCACTCGCGCTGATCGACGCGCCGTGGCTCGCGGGCACCAAGCTGGTGATGCTGGAGCCGCGACGACTCGCGGCCCGCGCGGCGGCGTCGTATATGGCGTCGCTTCTAGGTGAAGAGGTCGGCCAGACGGTGGGCTATCGCGTGCGCGGCGAGACGCGCATCTCGAAGCGCACGCGCATTGAAGTGGTCACCGAAGGCGTGTTGGCGCGGATGCTCAGCAGCGATGCGGCGCTCGAGGATATCGGGCTCGTGATCTTCGACGAATTTCACGAGCGGTCGTTGCACGCCGACCTCGGCTTGGCACTGGTGCTGGAAACCCAGCGCCATCTGCGCGAGGATCTGCGTGTGCTGGTCATGTCGGCCACGCTCGATGGCGTCGCCGTGTCCGCATTGCTGGCTGACGAGGGCGGGCCGGCGCCGGTATTGCGCAGCGAGGGGCGCATGTTCCCCATCGAGACGCACTATCGCGCCCCGCGTCGAGACGAGCGGGTGGAGGCCACGACGGCGCGGGTGATTCGTGAGGCGCTCGACGCCACCGAGGGGGATGTGCTGGTGTTCCTGCCAGGCGCCGGCGAGCAGCGTCGCGTCGCGGAACGTTTGAGTGGTGATGTGATGAACGGCGTGCGCGTGCACACGTTGCACGGCAGCATGCCGCTGGCCGAGCAGGATGCGGCGTTGGCGCCGGCGCGTGTGGGTACGCGGAAGGTGGTGCTCAGTACGAGTGTGGCCGAGACGAGCCTGACGGTAGCGGGGGTGCGTGTGGTGATCGACTGCGGATTGTCGCGCGTGCCGCGCTACGATGCGTCGGCCGGGCTCACGCGATTGCATACGGTGCGGGTGAGTCGCGCGTCGGCCGATCAGCGTCGAGGTCGTGCGGGACGCACGGCGCCCGGTGTGAGCTATCGGTTGTGGGATCAGCACGAGGACCACACGTTGCTGCCCAGTACGCGTCCGGAGATTGTAGACGCGGATTTGTCGTCGTTGGCGCTGGAGCTGGCCGACGCCGGTATCAGTGATCCCACCACGCTCCGCTGGCTGGACGTGCCGCGGGCTGGTCCGTTTGCGCAGGCGCGGGCACTGTTGGCGCAGCTCGGTGCGCTCGACGACGGGGGGCGTATCACGCCGCATGGTCGTCGCATGGCGGCGCTGCCGTTGCAGCCGCGGTTGGCGCACCTGGCGATTGTCGCCGCTGAGCGTGGGGCGTTGCCGCTCGGTGCGGCGATCGCGGCGTTGCTGGAGGAGCGTGATATCGTGCGCTACGATGGCCTGCCACCGCAGTCGGACATGCGGCTGCGGACTGAGCTGTTGCGGCGCGACGGCGCGCAGGGGGCGGTGGGAGTCGCGGTCGATCGCGATGGGGTGCGTCGCGTGCGGCAGACGGCTGATGATCTGGCGCGTCGTGCGGCGGGCGGTGGCGCGAGTGCTGCGCTCGTGCGCGCCACGTGGGATGATGCCGACACGGGCGCGTTGTTGGCGCTGGCGTATCCCGATCGCGTGGCGCAGCGACGCAGCGGTGCTGAGCCACGCTACTTGTTGCGTAACGGCAGCGGGGCGGTGTTGGCGAAGCACGATGCGTTGCACGATGCGCCGTATCTGGCGATCGCGGATCTCGAGGGCACGTCGCCCGAAGCCCGTATCGTGCGCGCGGCGCCGATCGCCCTTGCGGAGCTGCGCGAGGATTTCGGCGAGCAGTTCGAGCGGGTGCAGCTGGTGGAGTGGGACGAACGCACCAAGGCCGTGCGCGCGCGCAAGCGCACGATGCTGGGGGCGATCGTGATTGAGGATGGGGTGTGGAGCGACGCCGATGCCGCGGTGGTATTGCAGACCGTGCTCGAGGCGATTCGCGCCCAGCTCGCTCGCAGCGGCATCGAGGCCTTGCCGTTCTCGCAGGCGGCGTCGCGATTGCGCGAGCGCATGGCGTTCGTGCATGCGCACGATGCGAGCTGGCCCGACGTGTCGGTGGTCGCGTTGTCGGCGTCACTCGAGGAGTGGGCGGGGCCGTATCTCGACGGCGTGCGCTCGTGGGCACAGCTGGCGTCGGTGGATTGGCACGACGCGCTGCAGTCGCTGATGCCGTGGTCACAGCGGTCAGCCCTGGAGCGGTTGGCGCCCACGCATCTCGAGGTGCCGAGCGGATCACGGATCGCACTGGACTACAGCGACCCGATGGCTCCCGTGCTGGCGGTGAAGCTGCAGGAGGTGTTCGGGTGGACGAGCACGCCGATGCTGATGGACGGGCGCGTGTCGCTCACGCTGCAACTGCTGTCGCCGGCGCAGCGGCCGGTGCAGGTGACACGCGACCTCGCGGGATTCTGGCGCAACTCGTACTTCGAGGTGCGAAAGGAACTGCGTGGGCGGTATCCACGACACCCGTGGCCGGAGGATCCGCTCACGGCGGAGGCGACGCGGAGAGCGAAACCGCGCGGGACGTGAACAACGAATAGCGTTGCCGCGGATTGCCGCGGATCCGCACGAATGTGCGCGGATGAACAGCAACAATTGCATTGCTCGTCGCGTGCGCGGGGCCGTCGTCGCGCCACGGGTGATCCGTGTAGTTATTCGCGCTGATCCGCGGTTGCGCTGTTGTTCCAGCCTCGAAGCAAACCACTTGCCGCGGATCAGCACGAATGTTCGCGGATGAACAGCAAGGAATCAAATGGCTGT
>CAITQY010000699.1 GCA_903894655.1 uncultured Gemmatimonadota bacterium | reverse complement strand
GTGTCGGTGCCAGTGGCGGCACGATGTTCGCGGTCGGATTCGGTGGCACCGTGTACCGTCGCGCCGGCAGCGTGTGGCTGCAGGAAGCGGTGCCGTCGGTGAACGATCTCTACGGCATCAGCGGCAACGGCGCGACCGATATCGTGGCGGTCGGCGACACCGGGTCGGTACTCCGCTACAACGGCACCACGTGGACGCGCGAGTCGGCGCCCACCACCGGGCTGTTGCGGGCCGTGTGGAGCGGCGGTGGGCAGCATGTGATCGTGGGCGAACGCGGCACGATTCTCCGATCCAACGGCCCCGGCTGGTCGCCACAACAAAGCGGTACGCAGCAGTTCCTGCGCAGCGTCTGGGGCACCGATCCGACCAACGTGTACGCGGTGGGCGACGGCGGCACCGTGCTTCGGTTCGACGGCGGCCGGTGGCAGTCGGTGACCGTGCCGTCCACCAGTCGGCTGCGGGCCGTGTGGGGCACGAGCGCCAACGACGTGTTCGTGGTGGGCGATTCGGGCACCGCGATGCGCTACGACGGCGTGGCGTGGGAGCGATTTGCGCCACCGACCACGCGTGACCTACGCACGCTGTGGGGACGTGGCCCGACCGAGGTGTACGCAGCGGGCGACAGCGGCACGGTGCTGCGATTCACCGGGGCGGGGTGGCAGACACTCACCACCCCGGCGCGCGGATTCATCTATGCCATGTTCGGCATTCCGAACAGCGCGGGGCTCGCGCTCATTGGCGAGGGCGGGCGCATTGTGGAAGGCCAGCCGTAAGCGACCCGCGCTGCGCTTAGCGGGACTCGCGATACAGCTCGATGTGACGCACGTGATGATCGCCGTGCCAGGCGTACAGACCGACGAGCTGATCGAGTGTCATCGGGCCGTTCTCCGGATGCACCAGCGTACGCGCGAAGTGTGTCGGCTCTAGGGACTCGAGCACCGCGACCAATCGCTCGTGAATGGCAGTGAACATCGTGAGTGATACGAGCGGAGACACGAGCTCGCTATCCGCCAAGGCAACCCACGCATCCTGATCGTACGGCTTGATCGTCGGCGAGTGTTCGGTGAGCGCCAGTTTCACGCGGATGTACGCGTTCGCATGACTGTCGGCCATGTGGTGCACGAGCTGTCGCACCGTCCACCCGCCGTCGCGATAGGGCGCCGCGTAGTCGGATGCGGTGAGTCCGCTCATGACCGCCGCCAGGTTAGCGGGCTGCGCGGCGAGCCGCGCAATGTGCGCCCGCCGCTGTTCGGCGGAAAACTCCGCTTGGCGCTGAAAGCGGCCGATGGGAAAGCGTTGCGCGTCGGGCGCGACGTCAGCTGTGCCGGACATTCGAGAACTCCGAGAGAAGGCGGAAGCGGACTACGGCGTGTCGGTTCCGGGCATCGTGGTCGGCGCCCCCTGCTCCTGCCATCCACGCCATCCACCGATCACCGAGTGCACGTTAGTGTACCCCATCTGCTGCAAGGAGTCGGCAGACAAAATGGAACGAAAGCCACCACCGCAGTAGAGATACACCGGCGTCGTGGGGTCGGGAACGAGCTTTTCGATGTCCCGCTCGATCACGCCACGCGCCACGTGCACGGCCTGCGTCGCATGACCGGCGTTCCATTCGCGGTCTTCGCGTACATCGATCAGGACGGCCGCGGCGTTAGCCTGCAGCGCCGCCAACGTCTCGGGAATCGACACTTCATGCACGTTCGGGCGACGGCCCTCGACGTGGGCGAGAAATCCGGGGGAGTGGTCCATGCTTGAAGCTGGCCTCCTCCCTTCCGCATATCCAGCGCCCGACCTACAATTTGGTCGCGCCACGCGCCAGATCAGCGCCAAGCAGAATCACGGCAACCTCGGCGCATCCCGAAATACCCGCCTCCGAGAGCTGCCGTCATGGGAACGAAAGGACGCCGGTCGATCAAGATGTTCCTGGTCCCTCCGCCACTGTCGATCGCGCGGCGGCCGCGGCGCACTGAGGCCCGCGCATGACGCCACCGTTGGTGGAAGCGTGTTGTGACTCGCTGCAGACCGCGCGCGCGGCACAGCACTACGGTGCCGGTCGCGTCGAGCTCTGCGGCGATGGCGATGGCGGTACCACGCCATCGTTTGGCG
>CAITQY010000698.1 GCA_903894655.1 uncultured Gemmatimonadota bacterium | reverse complement strand
TCATACGGCCGACGGGTTTGAACGGGATACGGTCGCCTTTCCGCACGATCCGGCGTCGCAATATATCCAGGCCATCGATGAACGGGTGGCCTCCGAGGCCGCGTCGTATATCGCGGCGAACGGACCCGACCTCACGTGGGTCTATCTCGAACACACCGACGATGTGGCGCACGCGAGCGGTGACAGCGAAGCGTTCCGCACGTCGGTGCGGGAAGCCGATGCACGGGTGGGGCGCATCTGGGCGGCGGTGAAGCAGCGCCAAGCCCTCGGCGAGGACTGGATGATCGTGGTCACGACCGATCACGGGCGCGACGCGCGCACGGGCAAGGGGCACGGCGGTCAGTCCGTGCGGGAGCGCACCACGTGGATCGTGACCAATCAGTCGCGTCTCGGTGCGCGCTTCACCAGCGGAGCATCGGCGATCGTGGACATCGCGCCATCAATCCTGCAGCATCTGCGTATCGCGGTGCCGACGGCCGTGCGCCGAGAAATGGATGGCGTCTCGTTCCTAGAATCGCGCGCGCAATCGAGCACGCGATGAGCTCGACAGCGGCGTCGCTTACGCTCTCGCGGTCCTCGTTCGTGCCCGTCTCGCACCCAGCGGATTAAACCATGGCGCGTATACTCGTGATTGGCGGCACCCAGCTTATCGGGCGCGCGCTGGTGGAGCAGTTGCTGGCGCGTGGCGACGAGGTGGCGCTGATGCACCGCGGGCACGATACGCCCTTTGGCGATCGCGTCCGGTCCATGCGCTGCGATCGTAACGACATCGCGGCGGTGCAGGGGGCGCTGACCGGTGAACGGTTCGACGTCGTGTACGACAACGTGTACGATTGGCAGCGCGGGACGACGCCCGAGCAGGTGTTGGCGGCGGCGCGCGCCACGGCCCCGGGTTTGTCGCGCTACGTGTTCACGTCGAGCGTGGCGGTGTATCCCACTGGTGGCGTGTATACCGAGGATTCCGCGATGGTGGCCGAGGACCATCCGGAGGTATACAGCGCGCAGAAAGCCAATACGGAGCGCGCGCTATTCGCGCTGGGCAAGAGCGAGGGGGTGCCGGTGAGCACGTTGCGTCCGGCGTTCATTTACGGACCGCACAATGCGTTCGATCGCGAAGCCTTTTTCTTCGATCGCCTTCGTGACGGTCGGCCCATCATCGTTCCCGATGACGGGCAGGCGACGATGCAGTGGGTGTCCGCGCACGACGTGGCCCGGGCGGCCATCCTCGCCGCCACGCACGACGTGGCGATCGGGCAGGCGTACAACCTCGGCAACATGCCGCCGATTACGCAGCTTGACTTTGTGACGCTGCTGGCGCGGGCGTCGGGGCACGCACTGCGGGTGGCGCACGTGCCGCGCGCGCTGATTCAGCAGATGGGTGGTGGTCTGATGCAGCCGCCCAACTACTTCGGAGTGTATCTCGATCTCCCCGCCATCACGGCCGACTCCGCGCGCGTAACCGAGCAGCTCGGTCTTACGCTCACGCCGCTGGAGGCGGGGATGCGCGACACGTATGCGTGGTACGCACAGCTGCCGCGCGTGACGCGGGATTATGCATGGGAAGACGCGCTGCTCGGGAGAGATGGCGTCGAGGTCGTGTCACACCATGGGTAGCGCGCCGCACCCGTGAGATGCGGGATCGATGCGAAACAGGTGCAGCCCCCGTGCTCGACCAGCGGTCGCGGAACGATCGTCCGCCGGCCCGAGTGGCCGATTTCCTCCATGCGTTCCCCGTTCGTGACGAGCCGCCGCGGGAGCGGGTTGCGGGGATACTGGTCAGGCGTGGGTTTTGGCTCCGCGCGTTGCTGGGGGGACCAGCCGCGTCGTCGACGTGGGGGGGGCGGTTGCCCGCGATGCCTAGTGCGGCGGCGCCGAAGGTCGTATCGTCCTAGTTAGATAGCTCTACACGATTTTCCCGCCCGTTGGCCTGCAGGCACGGCCGGCACACTCCTGGAGCAGACACGCCATGATGGCCCGACGTCCGATCCTCGCGTTCTCGGTCCTTACCCTGCTGGCCGGCGCCGCGTCGTCCGCATCCGCTCAGGCGGGCATGGATCACAGCATGCACCGCATGGGCCCGGAGATTGTTATCCCCAGCGGTGTGCTG
>CAITQY010000697.1 GCA_903894655.1 uncultured Gemmatimonadota bacterium | reverse complement strand
GGTTCGCCTCACGGTGACCGGCGTACACGAGCTGCTGGAACGGAGCTCGGCGGGGGCGGCCGAGGGGCTGCGGCACCTGGCCAAGCCGGGGCCGGTGCGCGACTTGTTGGCGCTGGTCACGGTGGGGGCGGTGCTGGGCGGCCCGTTCCTCACCATCATGCCGGTAATCGCCCGCGATCAGCTGGGCTTGGGCGCGGGTGGATACGGCACGCTGCTGGCCACGGTGGGGGTGGGTGGCCTTCTGGGCGCGCTGCTGGTGGCCGGGCCGATCTCCCACGCGCCAAACAAGGGGCGGGTGTTGATGACGGCGGGGTTGGCGTTCCCCACGCTGCTGCTGGGCTTCGCCTACACCACCACCATCGCGATGGCGTATGTCGTGCTCTTTGCCACCGGGATGGCCATGATCACCTTCAATTCCCTCTCCAACGGTGTGCTGCAACTGCTGGTGGAGGAGAAGTACCGCGGGCGGCTGATGGCTTTTTACAGTCTCGTGTTCGTGGGGCTATCGCAGGCGGTGGGCTCGTTCGCGATGGGTGCCTTGGCCCGCGCGATCACGGCCCCGCATGCGATCGCCTGTTCGGCGGTCGTGCTGTTCTTGGCGTCGCTCTATGCGCTCCGGTACTCGGACTTCTGGCGACGGGTCTGACCTTGCCGGGTATCCGTTGCGTGTCGCGTTGCGTGTCGCGTTGCGGTTCGCGTTGCGCCGCGTGGTGCCGGGGTCTCGCCGGTGGGATCGGACCCCAGTAACATTAGGCGTCGGTGGCGCGGACCCTGCGCTCCGCCCTTCGGTCTGCCCGCGATCCTTGACCCGCGTTCATGCAGCTCTCTCCCGGCCGCCGCGTTGCCTGTGGCCTTCTCGCGACTCTCGCCTTCGCTGCCGCCTGCGGCGACCCGGCGTCTCCTGATATCCCGCCGGTGGTGGCCATCCGGGCCGCCAGTGGCCTGACCGCACTGAGCGCCGGCACGTCGGTGCTCCTGTCGGCGTCCCTCACCGACAAGCGAGGCAAGCCGGTGGGCGGTGCGGCCTTCACCTGGAGTTCCGCGAACAGCGCCATCGCCTCGGTCGCGGCGACGGGGCTGGTCACGGGGGCGCAGTCGGGCACCACGACGATCACGGCGACCTCCGCGGGTACCGCCGGTACCTTCGCCATCGCGGTCACACCGGGGGTGCCCGTGAAATTGGTGATCACCACCCAGCCGGCGGGGGCGGTCTCCGGCGCGCGGCTGGTGACGCAGCCGGTGGTCGAGGTGCGGGACCTGTACGACAATGTGGTCACCGCGACCTCCACGGCGGTGAGCGCCACCTTGGTTGGCGCGGGTACGGTGTCAGGGGGCTTCACTGTCGCTTCGCAGGAGGGGATCGCTCGCTTCACCGACCTGTCCGTGGCTGGAGTTGTGGGCACACGGTCGCTGCAGTTCGCGGCGCCGGCGCTTGCTCCGGTCACCTCTGCCTCGTTCGATATCAGTCCCGGTGCCGCGGTCGCGCTGGCGTACGTCGGAGCCGCTCCCCGACTGCGCAGCGGGATCCCCGCGGGCTCGCCGATGCAGCTGCAGCTGCGGGACCGCGAGGGAAATGACGTGTCCGTTGCCGGCCGTCGTGTGGCGGTAGCGGTCACCGGCGGCGCCGGCGTCACGGTCGCCGCCAACACCTCAGTCACCACCAACGCGCAGGGACGGGCGAGCTTCAGCGCCCTGACGGTGACCGGCGTGGCCGGCACACGGACGCTCACATTTACCGCCGATGCCGGCGTCTCCCCGACCACCGCCACGTTGCAGCTGTCGGGTGGGCGCGCCTCGCGCCTGATCATCGAGCGCGACATGCCCGCGAGCCTCAACGCTGGCGCTGCCGTGTCGCCGCCGCCCATCGTGCAGCTGTTGGACAGCATCGGGAATACCGCCGGCGACGTGGGTGTGCGTGTCCGCACGACGTTGCAGGGCGGCACCGGTACCCTTGGCAGCGCCACGGCCGATACCGACACGCTGGGACGCGCGATCTTCTCGGGACTGACGGTGCTGAGCGCGCTCGGCTCGCGTTCCCTGCAGTACGACGGCGATGGGCTCTCGGGCGCCTCCGGGCGCACCTTCACCGTGCTCCCGCCGGATACGCTCACGCAGCCGGCGCGCATCATCACGCTGGTCACGGCCGCCGATACGGTGCAGCGCGTGCTGCAGCTCGAGACGCCGACCTCGCAGTTCACGCCCTTCCTGTCGGCCCGCACCGCTGATGGCAGTGCGGTCAGCGCTGCCGCGGTGCGATGGTTCGCGCGTGATCCCTCGCGGGCCACGGTGAGCGCCAGCGGCACGATCACCGGCGCGCTGCCGGGGCGGACTTTCATCGTCGCGCAGGCGAACCGCACGTCTTCGGTGGCCGATTCGCTGCTGGTGTTCGTGCCGCGCAACGCGACCGGCCCCATCGTGCGCGCCACGCTGCCCAGCTATCGCATCACGACCGATACGTTCTCGATCATCATCGAAGTGCAGTCCCGCGATGGACGTCCGCTCAGTGCCATCGATCTCGAAGTGGCGTGGCCCGGCTCGGCGTCGTTTCCGTATTCGCCGTTCAACGCGACGGCTTTTCAGACCCTGCGTTCCGGTGTGCAGGTCCAGCAGGTCGATGGGCAACAGAATCTGCGGATCAACTGGGCCACGGTCACCCCGGTGCAGGGCACCGTCCAGCTGATTCGTCTGCAATGCCGCGTGAATCAGCGCGGTGTCGGCAACCAGGTGGTGATCACGCTCAATCAGCTGCTGGACGGTACGCTGACTGACCTCTCCAGTCTTACCAGTGTGTTCAACCCGATCGTGATCATTCCATGAAAACGACCTCGTACGTGACGACGCTGGCCCTCACGCTGGTCCTCGCGTTGGCCGCCTGTCATCAGACCGCCGATCTGCTCAACACCAATCCGGTTGTCCCCCGCAGCGTGCTCTCGCTACAGCCGGCAACGATGCAGGGCGATACCATGCGCCTCGCCATCGCCCTCGGCGCCGGCCCCACGCGCTCCGTGGGCAGTCTCACCGGCGACGTACAGCTGGCCCCGCAGTGGGCGTTCATCGGCTGCACCGCGGCGCAGGGTGAGCCGCTGCTGGCCTGCCAGGCACATGGGCAGTCGGTGAAGGTGGCCGCCGCGTGGGCCATGGGCACGCACACCGGTCATCTCGTGACGCTTACACTCGTGCGCTTGGCGCCATCGGCGGCCGCCACGTGGAGACTCTCGGTCGAGGAGATGCACAGCGTGGGCGGTGTGTCGCTGGTGGATTCCATCGACGTGCGCCGCGACAACGTGGGCACACCATGAAGGCGACCTTCATGAAACCCCACGTGCTGAGCACGGGTGCGTTGCTCCTCGCGCTGTCGGCGTGCCACCATCGCGGTGCGCTCGCGCCGACCATCGAGACCGTGACCCCTGCCGCCGCCGATGTGTCCCGTGGGGAACAGATCACGGTCACCATCGTGGGGCGCGATTTCGATGCACTGAATACCGTACGCTTCGGGCCCATCGCGCTCCGTCAGGTGTCACGCGTGTCGCACTCGCGCACGGCCAGCACGCTGCGGTTCACGGTGCCGGTCAACGATGAGCAGCAGCCGGATCGAGGCGGCGCGCCGGTACGACCGCTCGCCAGCGGCCGATACAGCGTGCAGGTCATCACCGCGCGCGGCATATCGAATGCGTTCTTTTTCACTCTCACGAATGGAAGCGTGGACCGTGACTAGCGCCCCACGCGTTTTACTGAGCGCGGCGATACGCGCCACACTGCTGACCCTCCTCCTGCCGGCCGCGGTATGGGCTCAGGAGAAAAACGTCGTGCGCGAAAGCGATCCGGAAGAGCGGCGCAGTGCGCTCGTCGGTCTGTGGGACGCGCGGCCGGGCAGCGACGAGGCCCGGTCAGGGATGACGTATCAGGCGTGGCTCGCCGCCCAGCCAAGTGCGAGCAGCGCGATGTTCCGCGCCACCGTGCCGGTGCCGTCGCCGGGGCGCTGGGCCTCGGTGGGGCCGCGCGGTTTTTATGGTGACAACGGGTTCTTCGGATCGCTGCCGCAGTTGGATGCGGGACGCGTGCCGACGTTGGCGTTCCATCCCACCGATCGCAACGTGTTGTACGTCGGGACGTCGGCGGGCGGCGTCTGGAAGAGCACTAACGAAGGGGCCAGCTGGGTACCGCTCACCGACGACCAGTGCTCACTGGTGATCGGTGCCATCGCCGTCGATCCCGTCAATCCGCAGATCGTGTACGCCGGAACGGGTGAACCATCGGAATCGTCGCAGGGATGCGGCATGCTGCGAAGCACCGACGGGGGGACCACGTGGCGTACCTTCGGGCAGGAGGTGTTCACGCCGTCGCTGTCGCAGTCCTGGGCGATGTACAACATCGTCATCGACCGGGCGAGCGCCGGATCGGCCACCAGCACCACGATTTTGGCGGCGACCCTGCGCGGCATCATGCGCTCGACGAATTCCGGGCAGACGTGGTCGGTGGTGACGCCGGCGCTCACGTTCAGTGATATCGTGCAGCATCCCACCGACCCGAATGTCATGTACGCCGCGCGCGTCGGTGTCTCGGGGAGCGCCACACCACCGGGACTCTGGCGATCGGGTGATCGCGGCGCCACATGGAGCACGGTCACGACCTTTACCGCCGACTCGGTGAGCCGTCTGGAGATCGCGGTGTCGCGCGCGCAGCCCGGGAGTGTGTGGTTGGTGGGCGCCCGTCCCGACCGTCGCTTCGGTGGGCTGTATCGCTACGACGACGCCACCGGCATCCGCGCCACGCTGGTCGCCACCGGCGTGAACAGTGCACCGGCCGTCGCCAACCGCAACAACTTTGGAGCACAGAGCGAATACAACCTCATGATCGCCGTCGATCCCAGCGACGCGAACGTGATCTTCGTCGGCGGTGTGCGCGCCTTCCGTTCGGGCGACGGGGGGCAGACGTTCTCCGAGATCGCGCCGCAGATTCATTGCGACTGGCACGTGATCGCCGTCGATCCCAATGATTCGCGCCGCATCTTCAGCGGCAACGACGGCGGTGCCTTTCTCTCGCGGGACGGCGCCGGCAGCTTCGCATCGCTCAACGCCGGTCTCGCAACGTCGCTGCACTACCCCGGGCTATCCATGCACCCCACCGATCCGTCGGGGGTCCTCACGGGCATGCAGGACAACGGCACCATCATCGCGCGCAATGGCATGCTGCAGTGGAACGGCGTGAACGGGGGCGATGGCGCATTCACCGCCATCAACCCGCAAAGCCCGGACATTTATTACGTATCGAGCCAGAGCGGGAGCATGGTGCGGGTGAGTGGCAATGGTACGTCCGCGCGCAGCATCATCAGCGGGATCGATGCCAACGAGCGCCGTGCCTTCATCGCCCCCTTTATCATTGATCCCCAAAACCCAACGCGCCTGTATTTCGGCGGCGCGCGCATGTACCGCACGGTCAACGAAGGCACGTTGTGGACGCCGATCTCGACGGATCTCACCAAGGGATCGGGCACCATCTCGGCCATCGCCATCGCGCCCGGCGATACCAACGTGCTGTACGTGGGCACCAGCGACGGCAACGTGCGCTTCACCCGCGACTACGGCGTCACCTGGCTGTCTCCCACGACGACGCTCCCCAACCGCGCCGTCACCGACTTCGCCGTCGATCCAGCCGACGCGAATCGCGTGGTAGTCACCTTCGGCAGTTCAGGCACGCCCCACGCGTTTTTGTCGCGTGACGGCGGCCAGACGTGGACCGACATCACGGGCGCGCTCCCTGACGTGACGACGCAGGCGGCCGTCTGGGGCCCCGGGAATCGCCTGTACGTGGGCAATATGCTGGGCGTGTACGAGAGCACGAACCTCGGTGCGTCGTGGTCGCGCAACGAAGGGTTACCAACCATCCGCATCACGGACCTCGTGTACAACGCACGAACCAATCGCATGGTCGCGGCCACGTATGGTCGCGGCATCTGGGCATTCGACTTCACTACCGCCGCTCCGGTGTTGCGCGGCGACGTGAACAACGATGGGCTCGTGAACGCCGCCGATGCACTGGCCATTCAACTTGGGCTGATCGGCGCACAGATCCCGTCAAGCAGTGCGCTGTTCCCGAATGGCGACGCGGACTGTAACGGAAGCTTAGAGGTTCGCGACGCCGTGGTGGTGTTGCAGTTCGCGGTGGGCTCGGCGAACACGGCGCTGTGCGTGGGGAAGCGGCAGTAAGGGCGCGGAACTGCCAGTACTCGCGGAACTGCCCAGT
>CAITQY010000696.1 GCA_903894655.1 uncultured Gemmatimonadota bacterium | reverse complement strand
CGCGCCGACCGCACGCGGCGATCCCACGTTCGCCGCCACAGCAAGGCCGCGAAGGGGATCCCACGCTCCGACCGGGGCGGTCGCACCCAACGCACGTGCCGAAAGCAACAAGGCCCCGAGCATACAGCCCGGGGCCCCGCGTACCACGATCCAGCCAACAAACAGAACTACTCGCCCACCACGCCCTTGTACTCGTCAGCCGAGAGCAGTCCCGCGTCACCGCCGGCCGCGACGCGCACCTTGATCATCCAGCCGTCGCCGTACGGGTCCGTGTTGATCAGAGCCGGCTCGCCGTCGAGGCGGCCGTTGATCTCGACCACTTCGCCGGCCACCGGCATGTACAGCTCCGACACGGCCTTCACCGCTTCGACGGTGCCGAACACGTCGTGCGATCCGTAGGTCGCGCCGACCTTGGGCAGTTCGACGTACACGATATCGCCCAACTCACCCTGCGCGAAATCCGTGATCCCGATCGCGACGATCGCGGCGGTGTCGGTAGCGCGGATGTATTCGTGTTCCTTGGTGTAGCGCAGATCGGCGGGGATGTTCGACACGAGGACTCCAGATGGGGAAAAGAAACGATCACAATGAAGTATCCGTAGCGGAGCCACGGAGGGGAAGCGCCTGAATCGTCTGCCAGAGTGCGGCGACGCGTAGCGGAAGCTGCTCGCGTGAGCCGTCGTTGTCGATGATCCAGGTCGCGCCCGCTCGTTTCCGTGCGGAGGGCCACTGCGCATCGATCATCGCCCGGGCCTCGTCGCGGGACAGCCCGCGGTCGCGCTGGAGGCGCTCGAGCCGCTCCGGCTCGGGCGCGTCAACCAGGATCACCCCATCGAATGCATGCTCGAGTCCGACTTCGAAGAGCAGGGGGATGTCGGAAATGACCACCGCGTCGCCGCGACGCTTCGCCGTGCTCAGCTGCTCGTCGCGCAGCCGGGCGACGGCCGGGTGTACGATGGCGTTGAGCGCGTCGCGCGCGACCGGGTCCCGAAAGACGTGGCGGCGCAGGGCCGGCCGGTCGAGCGTGCCGTCCGCCTGTAACACCGATGGGCCGAAGCGATCGACGATGGCCTCGAGGGCTGCGGAGCCCGGACGCACCGCTTCACGCGCCAGGAGGTCGGCATCGATGATCGTCGCCCCGTGGGCCTCCAGCAGCGAGGCCACGCTACTCTTGCCGCTGGCGATGTTTCCGGTGAGTGCGAGGTGGAGCATGCGGAAACTTACCACCAACGCCAAAGGGCTCCGGAGAGTCCGGAGCCCTTTGGTGCGACGGTGATCACGGCACCACGTTACGCGGCGGCGCTCTCGTGCATGTCGTCTTCCGATTCAGTGATCTCTCGCCGCTTTTCGCGGTTCACGAGGAGCTCCTGAATCACCCAGCCGGCCCCGCCGCGCAGACGAATCTGATGTGGCGTGCAGCCGAGATAGCGCTGACAGGTGTTCCGGAAGGCGCTGCCCGACGGGAAGTCGAGCGCACCCGCGACGCCGTCGGCGCTGCGGGAGCCATCCTCCAGCATGCTCGCGGCCACGATCAAGCGACCCCAGGTCAGCAGCTGATGCGGTGGCGGCAACTCCGCCCCCTCCAGCCGCTTCGAGAGCAGGCGGCGCGACACGGCGATGAGGCGCGCAAGACTGTCCGGCGTCAGGCGCTCGTGCGCCCGGGTCACCGACAGCATCACGGAGTCA
This sequence comes from uncultured Gemmatimonadota bacterium, assembly GCA_903894655.1. Classification (GTDB taxonomy): domain Bacteria; phylum Gemmatimonadota; class Gemmatimonadetes; order Gemmatimonadales; family Gemmatimonadaceae; genus Gemmatimonas. Next base: position 4,934 of record CAITQY010000696.1, on the reverse strand, counting down.
CGCACGACGCTGCGCAATCCGGCGAGATGTGGCTTGAGCAGGCTCGAGACACTCCGCGCTTCGGCCTGATCCAGAAGCGCCACGAGCATCTGCGGCGTATCCGTTTCCTCGGCGACCACGAGCACATCGATGCCGCAACGACCGGCGTCGAACATGTCCTTGGCCCGCTCACGCGTCATGTCCACGTAGGCCACCAGAGCCGCTCGTGGGACACGAATGCGCAGCTGGCGCACCCGCTCGAAATCCGCGCGGCCGTCGACGTATAAATCGAAGACCACCACGTTGACGGGCCCACGCTCGCAAGCGCGGGTCAAAGACGTCCAGTCCTCGCAAGGCACGAAGCGGTACCGATCGCGCGCGGCGGTACGCAGCCGTGCGAGCCGGGGCTCGTGTGCGAGGAGCGTCGCGATTACACCCATGCGACGATCCGTTCAGGGGAAAGGAGGCGTGAAAATGACATCAGCCACAAGACGCGGCGAGCAGGGCAATGGTCACTATCCGTCACGGGATTGCCCGGTTGGCTACTAACGCTAGCCCCCATTTCCTGACACATTCCTCTCGACAGGCATCGGCGACGCCGCCCGTGCTGTCCTTCATCGACCGCGTCCGCTTCGTGCCCTCCGACCGTTCTGTCTCTGCTGCGCTGCTCCTGTCGGCCGCCATGGCCCTCGGGGATGCCCTGTTCGTGACCGATGAACAGGGGCGTGTTCTCGACGCCAATTCGGCCGCCGGTGACCTGATCGGCGTGCCGCCCGCCGAGCTCCTGGGACAACGGCTCGCACTCTGTGCGACGCACGTCGGCGATGGCACGTTCTCCGCGTGGCTCGAGGCGACGACCCTCGGCGCGGCGACGCAGCCGTGCGAGTTCTCGGTCGGGGAAGGTGTACGTGAACGCGTCTGGGACGTGCTCCTGCACTCGGGCACCGCTCCCGACGGGCAGTCTTTTCGCACGGTGCAGCTGCGCGACGTGACTACGCGGGTACGGGCCGCGCGCGAGGCCGTCCAGCGGGAAGCCCGGCTCCTGATATTCACGGAGCACATGCACGAAATGGCGTTCTTGCTCCGCATCGACGCGCCCGGGGTGTTCCGCTGCGAGTCGGTGAACGCGCGGTATCTGGCGGCGAGCGGAAGCGAGGCCGGGCAGCTGCTCGAGCGCACCCCGGAGGAGGTTTTCCCGCCGGCGGAGGCCGCGCTGATGCGGTCGCGATGCGACGAGGCGCTCAGGTCCGGTGAACCGATTGCATATCGCGAGGCGGTGACGCTGGAAGGACGCCGCCTGGTGCTTGAAACGCGCCTCGAGGCCATCTACGACGCCAACGGTCTCGCGACGCACCTCCTGGGGCTCGCGCGCAACGTCACCGACGAAGCGGCGGCGTCGCAGGCCCTGCGCGAATCAGAGAGCCGGTTACGCGGGGTCATCGAAGCCGGCCTCGACGCCTTTGTGATTGCCCAAGCGCACCGCGCCCCCGATGGGACGATCGTGCGCTTCGAAATTCTCGACGTGAATGCCCGCGCGGCCGACATGGTCAAGCGCTCCCGTGAAGAGCTGCTCGGACATTCGCTGATGGACCTCTTTCCGAGCAGCCGCGACTGGAGTCTGTGGGAGCAGTGTTGCTCGGTGCTGATCACCGGCGAGCCGTTGGAAACCACGCAGCATGCCCCAACGGCCGAGCAGCCGATGCGTTGGCTGCAGCGACAGCTCGTTCCCGTGCTCGCGGATGCCGTCGCCATCTCCTCGCGTGATATCACGCGGCGAGAGCTCGAGCGCCTCGCGCTCGAGGAGAGCGAAGCCCGCCATCGTGAACTCTTCGAGAACAACGGGACCGTCCAGCTCCTCGCGGACATCGAGACGGCACGCATCGTCGATGTGAACCCGGCGGCCGTCACGTTCTATGGCTGGCCGCGCGACACGATGCGTGCGATGTACGTCACCGACCTCGAAGCGGTCGCGCTCGAGCATTGGCGCGACACCACGTCGGCCATTGCCACCGGCACGGGGCTGCGCGTGGAGCGCGAGCATCGCGTGGCGAATGGCGAGCTCCGTCAGGTGGAGGCCTTCATCGGCGTCGTTGCGATCGCCGGGCGCCGTGTGCTGCACGTCATCATTCAGGATACGACCGATCGCGTGCGCGCTGAACGGGAGCTGCGCGAGTCGGAAGCGCGCTTTCGCGCCGTCATCGCCGGCATGCAGGAAGGCGTGGTGGTGCACGATGACACCGGGGCGATTCGCGCCTACAACCCGAGCGCCGAACGCATTCTCGGCTTGTCGGGGGCGCAATTGCTGGGCCTCAAGCCAATCGATCGTGACTGGAGCGCGGTGCATGAAGACGGTACGCCGTGGCCTCCAGAGACGCATCCCGCCCTGATTGCCCTGCAGACGGGCCAAAGTCAGCCCAGGGTGCTGATGGGCGTGCAGCGGGGCACGGGGGCGTTCGGCTGGCTGAATGTTACAGCGGATCCCCTCGTCCGCGCGGGTGAACAGCGGCCGTACGCGTCCGTGGCCGTCTTCACCGACGTGACGGACGCGCGGAGTTCTGAAGAACGCCTGCGGCAGGCGCAAAAACTGGAGGCGGTCGGTCAGCTGGCCGGCGGGATCGCCCACGACTTCAACAATCTGCTCACCGTGATTCGCGGCTCGACGGCCTTCCTGCGCGAAAGCGTGAGTTCGACGTCGCCGTACGCCGCCGATCTCGATGTGATCGAGCGCGCCACGGACCGCGCCGAAGAACTGACACGCCGCCTCCTCGCGGTGGGACGCCGGCAGATGCTGCGCGCGGAAGCGGTCGAGCTCAATCAGTTGCTGCGCGAGCAGTTGCTCATCATTCGCGAAGAGGTCCCGCTCTCGATCGGCGTGCGCCTCGACCTCAGTGATGGGCCGGTCACGGCCGTCATCGACCGCGCCGGCCTGCTCGATGCGCTGCGCGCCCTCGTGGACAATGCGAGTGCCTCGATGATGGCCAAGGCCGCCAGTGGAACGCTGTCGATGGCGACGGCTGCCGTGATGGTGCGGCACCCCCAGGCGCCGGTCGGCGATCCGCCGCGCCAGTTCGCGGTGCTGTCGGTCTCCGACACGGGCACCGGCATGCGAGACGACATCACGGCACGACTCTTCGAGCCGTTTTTCTCGACCCAGGAGTTCGGTACGAACAAGGGGATGGGGCTGGCGTCCGTCCATGGCCTCGTGCATCAGAGCCGCGGATTCATCGAGTGTGATTCCGTGGCAGACGAGGGGACGACGCTGCGCCTGTTCTTCCCGTCCGCCTTGCTACCGGAACTGCAGGGCACCCGGTTGTCGTCGCCGAGAATCACTCCGCACGACGTGCTCGCCATCACACCGCTCGCCGCGCTTGCGGCCCACAGCATTCTGCTGGTCGATGACGATCCGATGCTCCTTGATTTGAGTCGGCGCATGCTGGAGAAGCTGGGGCACGCGGTCGTGGTGGCGTCGTCGGGGCAGCACGCGTTGGCCGTGCTGGAGTCGCATGCCGCCAACGTCGCCCTCATGATCACCGACCTGACCATGCCGGGCATGAGCGGCCTCGAGCTGTTGGAGATCGTGGCCACCCGCTATCCATCGCTGCCGATGGTGGCGGTCAGCGGCTACAGCGTGCACGAGGAGGCGCGCACCGCGATCGAGGCGCGGCGCATACCCTTCGTGAGTAAACCGTTCACTCGTGGCCAGCTCGCCGATGCGCTGGCGCTGGCACTGGCGCGCGCGACGAGCTGACGGTTCGCCGCGGCTGACTACAGCAGCTGCTGCTGCCCTTCGGTGGGGCGCGGCACGACATGGCAGGCGCGGCAGCGCGCTTCGTACGAATCGGCCGCCCCAACCATGATCGTGGGCGAGTCGTACGGAGCGGGTTTTCCGCCGATCAGTCGCTGATTGCGACTCGCCGGCGATCCGCACAACACGCAGATGGCATGCAACTTGTCGACCATTTCCGCGACGGCCATCAGCTGCGGCATCGGACCGAACGGTTCGCCGCGGAAATCACTGTCGATGCCGGCGAGAATGACCCGTCGGCCGCGGTCGGCCAAACTCGATGCCATCTGCACGATGCCGGCGTCGAGAAACTGCGCCTCGTCGATGGCAATGACCTGCGCCATTGGATCGAGACGCAGGAGAATCTGGGCCGACGAGTCGACCGGAATCGCCTCGAAGGTCCGCCGGTCGTGGCTGGAGATATTCCATAACCCGGCGTACCGGTCGTCGAGATGCGACTTGAACAGCTGCACGCGCTTGCGGGCGATGGTCGCCCGCCGCACGCGCCGCAACAGCTGACGGCTACATCGCGTACAACATTTCGTTTGGTTTCCTGGGTGTTCTCGATAAGGCTACAGGCACGTGACGCACGCGCTGGCGTGCTCGCTCATGTCGTTGCGTGTTGTTTATTTGGAGCGAATTCGACGAGTCGCGAGCCACCGCACACGTCAACAGCATCGCGCGATGCAGGGGAATGCGACTTGACTCACGCGTGTGCAGGGCAGTATCACGGGGGTTGGACGTCGGATCCTGCGCTGCCTTGGAGACAAGACATTATATGAACACACAAGAGTTCAGAGACACTGGAAACGTGAATAATGAGCCGTGTGCTTGAGCCAACTGTGACATTTGTCTTATTTATGAAGTATGCAATAAAACAAACACTTGAATGCGTGTAACAAGAGCTGCACGCGACGAAGCGAGGTGACACGCCGTCGCATGTTCCAAATTTGCCCAGACAATGCGTTGGGCAGAGCAGCGACGCAATAACAATAACTTGATGATAAAAAAACAATGCTGTAAATGCTGGTGGAGATGACCACATATAAGAGGATCGCAGACGCTAAATGCCCACATGCAGCATGAACAAGCTCTGCAGCACAGCTGTGCAACGCGTCACTGGCACAAAACAAGACATCATCGTCATCATCATCATCATCGTCATCATCAT
>CAITQY010000695.1 GCA_903894655.1 uncultured Gemmatimonadota bacterium | reverse complement strand
TGCCCGACGTTCCCCTGATGACGACATGATCAGGCCGATCCTGACCGACCTGCATGGTGAGGCGCTCGACGAAGCGCTCGGACGCTGCTTTTCACTCGCCACGGAAACGGTCGACGTCGGTGGGCGCGCGGTCACGCTCGTGAAGCCGGAGAACGCTGATCACCTGATCAGTGAAGCCGACTACGTGATGGACGAACGCCTGCCGTATTGGGCCGATCTGTGGCCCTCGGCCCGCGTGCTGTCGGCCACGATGGCGCGTGAGGCGGGCGCGGGGCGACGGTTGCTGGAGATGGGCTGCGGACTCGGCCTCGCGACGGTGGGCGCCATGCTGGGCGGGTTCGAGGTCACCGCAACCGACTACTACGAGGACGCGCTGCACGTGACCCGAGGGAACGCCGCGCGCAATCTGGGGCACGAGCCCACGGTGCGGATGGTGAACTGGCGCGAATGGCCCATCGATCTGGGCGTCTTCGAGGTGGTAATGGCCGCCGACGTGCTGTACGAGAAGGAATACGCGATTCTCGTGGGCGAATGCATGGCCCGCTCGCTGGCCCCCGACGGCGTGGCGATCGTGGCCGATCCCGGCCGTCTCGCGTTGCCCATGTTCCGCGACAATCTCGTGCACGTCGGGCTCGAGATCTTCGATACGGTCACGACGAAGTTCGAGGAAGGACCGGTGAAGCAGGAGATTCAGGTGATGCGCTTGCGCCACCGGCCGAGCGAGGGCCAGCGCTGAGCGCTCAACGCTACGCGCTGGCCACGATGGGCAACAACCGCGAAGCGACCACTTCGGAAATGTCGAGCACGGGCACGCTGCTGCCGGCCCCAGTGACACCATCGGTGATCATCGTCATGCAGAACGGACAGGCTACGGCAATCTGATCGGCACCGGTGGCCAGCAGTTCTTCACTACGCTCCACGTTGACGCGCTTACCGACGTTCTCTTCCATCCACATGCGACCACCACCGGCGCCGCAGCACATGCCGCGACTCTTGGTGCGCGGCGGCTCCACGAGTTCCATGATCGGCAGCGCGCGCTTGAGTGCGTTGCGCGGCGCGTCGTAGATGTCGTTGTAGCGGCCGAGATAGCAGGAGTCGTGATAGGCCACTTTGAGGCGCTGACCATGCTCGGTGTCGAGCGGCACGCGTCCGGCCTCGAGCAACCGTTCGATATAGTCGGTGTGGTGAATGACTTCGTAGTTTCCGCCGAGATCCGGAAACTCACTGCCCATCTGGTGGAAGCAGTGCGGGCAGAACGTGACGATGGTCTTCACGTGGTAGCCGTCGAGCGTTTCGATCACACCCTTGGCGAGCATCTGATACAGGTACTCGTTGCCCATGCGACGCGCCGGATCGCCGTGGCAGGTTTCTTCCTGGCCGAGGATCGCGAAGCGCACGTTGGCTGCCTGCAGGATGCGCGCGAACGCCACCGTGATCTTCTTGGCGCGATCGTCGAACGATCCCATGCAGCCAACCCAGAACAGGATATCGGCTTTCTCGCCCTTCTCCACCAACTCGGCCATCGTGGGGATGTCCATCCCCTCGGCCCACTGCGCACGATCGGACGCACTGAACGCCCACGGGCTGCCGTTGCGTTCAAGGCTCGTGAGTGCGGGCGCCAGCTCGTCGGGGAAACGCGACTCCATCAGCACCAGATCGCGACGCAACTCGTTGATGATGTCGAGCTGGTCGATGCTGACGGGGCACTCCGTTACGCAGGCGCGGCAGCTGGTGCACGCCCATAGTTCTTCTTCCGTAATCCAGTCGTCGAGCAGGTTCTTGGCGAGGACCGCCGTCTGCTCGTCAGTGGCCGTACCGCCGCCGGCCGCGATCGCGTCGAGCGTGGTGGCCTTTTCGGTGAGACGGGCGCGCGTTTTCACGACGATCATGCGCGGCGACAGCAGCTTGCCGGTGCTGTTGGCCGGACACACCGACGTGCACCGTCCGCACTCGGTGCACGAGTACCCATCGAGCAGATTCTTCCAGCTCAGGTGCTCGACGTCGGATGCGCCGAACTGCTCGGCGTTTTCCGCTTCGAGGTCCATCGGACGCATGGCGCCAATGCGGCCCGGACCACTGGTGTTCGAAAACCACACGTTGATGAGCGACGTGAGCACGTGCAGGTGCTTGGAGCCCGGCAGGTGATTCAGGAAGTACAGAATCAGCACCGCGTGCATCCACCACGACACGCGCGCCACGATGTGCGCGGTCTCCGGCGACACGCCGCTGAACAACGGCAGCAGCAATCCGGAGATGACGCGACCATCGGGCGACGCGCCCGTTCGCAGCTCCATCACGAACAGGAGCAACAGCGTGATCATGAGCGTGGCGATCATGCTCAGGATGAACACCGCGTCGGCGCCGCTCACCTCGGCGAACCG
>CAITQY010000694.1 GCA_903894655.1 uncultured Gemmatimonadota bacterium | reverse complement strand
GGTGCGCGTTTTCGGGCCACATGGATAAATATTTCTTTATCCATTCGCGGCGCAAATGTTGTTTGCTTGAACCCTGTCGCCATCGCATACTGACCTGGCCTCGCCAGAGTGGTACCGGGCCCACATGGCGGGCCCGATCAGATCAGGAAATGTTCTTCATGAAACTTCCTGGAGACACCGTATGAAAATGTTTGCAGGTTTTTTGGCCATTGGAGCGCTGTTGGGCGCGTCGCTGGCGTTCGCCCAGCCCAAGGGCACCTTGCGCCAGGCGCATGAGGTGGGCTTCGGCAACGCCTCCGATGTGGATCCGATCTCCAAGAGCCGGGTGTACTACGTCACCGAAAAGGTCATGAACCGGCTGGTCCGCCCCGGCGTGGACGGCAAGCTCGCGCCCGACCTGGCCCTGAGCTGGTCCGCCAATGCGACCGCCACCGAGTGGACCTTCAAGCTGCGCGACGGTGTCACCTTCCACAACGGCAAGCCGTTCACGGCTGCCGATGTCGTCTACTCCCTCAAGCGCGTGCAGGATCCCAAGATGGACTCCCCGGCACGCGCGTCGATCAAGATGATCGACAAGATCGAAGCGGTGGACCCCAAGACCGTCAAGTTCACCCTGGGCGCGCCGTATGCCGACCTGCCGCTGGTGTTCACCGACTACCGCCTCATGATGATCCCCGACGGCTCGGGCGACACCATCAAGACCACCGGCATCGGCACCGGGCCGTTCAAGCTGGAGAAATTCGACGCGCAGGGCACCACGGTGCTGGTTGCCAACATGAACTACTTCGACGGCCCTCCGGGGGTGGCGAAGGTTGAAATCATCGGCATCCCGGATGCCCAGGCCCGGTTCCAGGCCCTGATGGGCAAACAGATCGACCTGTCTCCCAACAGCCTCACGGCACAGCAAAAGACACTGCTGGAGCGCAGTGGCGGCTTCAGCTTCCAGCAAATTCCCCCGGGCAACTGGCGCGGCATCGTGCTGCGCACCGACGTCAAGCCTTTCGACGACGTGCGTGTGCGCAAGGCAATCCGCCTCGCCGTGGACCGCAAGGCCCTGATCGAGCTTGCCGCCGGCGGCTTGGGCACGGTGGCCTGCGACACCCCGGTCGGTCCCACCGACATGTACCGCTGGAACGGCACCTGCAACCAGGACATCGCAAAGGCCAAGGCCCTGCTGGCCGAGGCCGGTTATCCGAACGGCATCGACATCGAACTGCCAGTCGCCACCGTCGAGGCGGTCTGGCCCGCCATGGCCGAAGTGTTCCAACAGCAGGTGGCGGCCGCCGGGATCCGCGTCAAGATCGCCCAGGTCCCGTCAGACGGTTATTTCAACGAGATCTGGATGAAGCGGCCTGTCTCGATGACGCGCTGGAACCAGCGTCCGGCCGATGCCGCGCTCAACGAGATCTACCGCGCCGGCGCCACCTGGAACGAGAGCTTCTACAAGGATGCCAAGTTCGACGTCATGCTCGACGATGCCCGCAAGGAACTCAACTTCGACAAGCGGCGCGCCAAGTACCAGCAGGCGCAGGAATACCTGTGGGAGAACAGCGGGACGCTGGTGGCTTTCAGCGCCATCCTGACCATGGGCATGACCTCGCGCGTCAAGAACCTGGATTCGGTGGAGAACTTCACCATCCGCTGGAACAAGGTGACGGTCGACTGAACCTCCGCACGGAGGCCGGTATGGTGGCCGGCCCCTGCCTGATCGTCGCCGACCTGGTAGTGCGACG
>CAITQY010000693.1 GCA_903894655.1 uncultured Gemmatimonadota bacterium | reverse complement strand
TCAGTGTGATCTCGTTGCTGCTGGCGGCGGCGATGATGTTCGTGCCGATGTTTGTTCCGGTCGGCACGAAGAAAGCGGCGAAGGGCGCGTAAGCGCTACGGTCGCGTTCCCATCGGTTCACCCATGCGCACGGGCAGCTCGGTGGCCCAGTGCGCGGTGAAGGCGACGGTCTTCGGCGGGAAGAGCATCACCACCGTGGAGCCCAGCAGAAAGCGTCCCATCTCGTCGCCTTGGGCGAGATGGACAGCCTGGTCGGTGTAGTGCCATTCACGCACGGCACCCGGACGCGGCGGGTTTACGATGCCGTGCCACACGGTGGCCATGCTGCCCACGATCGTGGCGCCCACCAGCACCATCACGAAGGGTCCGTGGGCGCCCTCGAACACGCACACCACGCGTTCATTGCGCGCGAAGAGCCCCGGCACCCCGCGCGCGGTGGTGGGGTTCACCGAGAACAGATCGCCCGGCACGTGGATCATGCGCACCAGGCGACCATCGCAGGGCATGTGAATGCGATGGTAGTCCTTGGGGCTCAGATAGATCGTCGCGAAGTCACCGTTGGCGTACGGCGCGGCCAGTGCAGCATCGCCACCCACCAAGGCGGTGGTGGAGTAGCTGTGCCCCTTCGCCTGAAAGACTTGATCGCCGCTGATGGGGCCGAGCTGACTGATGGCGCCGTCCACCGGACACACGTACTCGGCCCGGGCGATGGGCCGCGCCCCAGGCTTCAGCGCGCGCGTGAAGAAGTCGTTGAAGGTGGCATACGTAGTGATGTCCGACTCGGCCGCCTCGCCCATGTTCACGCCGTACTTACCCACGAACCAGCGGATCACCGCGGTGGTCTGCTCGCCGCGCTTGGCCCGCGCGAAGGCGCCGGCCAGCGACGTGAGGGCCTGCTTGGGGAGCAGGTACTGGGCGATGACGAAAAGAGGCGAGGACACGTTGGCAGGGGCGGGTTGCAGTGCAGTACGATCGACGGTGGAGGATTGCACCAGCGCGCGTCAGCCGCCAGTGCTGCCTTCGCCGCACCTTATTCGTGCACCCGAGCGTCGGGGCGATCACCGAGAATGCTCGCGATCTGCCGGCGAAGAGTCGGGATCTTCTCCTGGATCACGTCCCAGACAAGATCGAGATCGACGCCGAAGTAGTCATGAATCAACCGGTCGCGCATGCCGGCCATCGAGCGCCATGCCACCTCAGGATGCGCGACGCGCATTTCCGCCGGCACCCGCTTCGTTGCCTCGCCGATGATCTCGAAGCTGCGTACACATGCGCGCTGCAGTGTGGGATCTTCGAGAAACCCTTTACGGCTTACGCCCAACGTCGCCGCTTCCAGGTACTCGGCCTCGTCGGCGATGTGCCGCAGGTACTCACGCGGCGCTAAGGACGTCACGGGCTTCGGCGAGAATGTAGGGACGAAGATGGGGCGAGAGTGACTCGACCGTCACCAGCTCGACTCGGCATCCCAAAGAGTTCTCCAAGAGGTCGCCAAGGTCGAGCAAGTGGTCGAAGGTCTTCTGCCCCGGAGCAAACTCCACAAGGACATCGACGTCGCTATCGCTGCGGGCCTCGTTCCGCTGGACGGAGCCGAAAAGGGCTAAGCGCTGCACACCCATACGGAAGATCTCCGTTTGGGCTTCCGCCAGGCGGGCCTGTACCTCGAGGCGAGTGAGCGGGTGGGAGCGCATCTTGGGAATCTACGCGCCGACCAGCGAACCGGCAGCGTCACGTCGGATCAGCGTCAGCCGTTCGCCGGAGGCCCGCGATCGCGCTATCCTTCCCGCATGTTTCTCCGCCACCCTGAGTCCTCGCGTCCCCTCTTGCGGCGGCTCTTCGTCGCCAGCCTGACCGCAGCCGCCTTCGCACTCCCCCGAGCGCTCCCCGCCCAGGTGATCGCCGGCCGCGTGATTGACGACCGCACCATGCAACCGGCCGTCGAGTACGCGGTGCGCCTTTTACAGATGGCTGACACCGGCCTGGTGGCGCTCGACGAGACGACCACAGATGCCAAGGGACAGTTCACGGTGGTGGCGCCGAGTGCGGGGAGCTATCTGTTGATGTTCGGACGCGCACGTCCGCGCGTGCATCGGGTGCCGGTGGAGATCGCGGCAGGCGTGACACCGACGCCGAAGGATTTCCCGCTGCCGATTCAGCGGGAGTCGGATACGCGGCCCTATGTGGACATGGATGTGGACTCGGCGTCGATCGTGCCGAAGGGAGGACGCGGCCCCGCGTTTCCCAACGAGCAGCGTCTGGCTGGGGCGCGCGGTTCGGTGTTCGCGATGTTCGTGGTCGATACGACCGGCCGACCCGAGAAAAACAGTGTGCGCCTGTTCGCGGGAACGCACGCGGATTTCGTGCGGTCAGTCGAACAATGGCTGACGGCCGGGGCGTTCCGCGTCTCGCACGTGGGCCGTGTCCCTGTGCGCCGACAGGTGTGTCTGGCGGTGGCGTTTCAGGTCGACGCCGACCCACGTGAGGCGCGTCCGCTTGCCAAGCCAAGCGTTCCCCCAGCGGGCCTCGCGACCTCCTCACGGGCCCTATGCTCGCGCGCGGTCGAGGGAGCCGGGATGATTACGGTTTCTGCTCCGCGCTAAGCGATTCTCGCTAGAATCACCGCATGCGTCGATCCCTTGTGTTCGCCCTCCGCCTTCTGCTCCTCGCACTCTGCCTCCCCGCGCCCGCGACGGCGCAGGGACGCATTCTCGTGGACACGATCCGCTCGAAAGCAATCGCGGGTAACACCATCGGCGACACGCCGGATCGCGAAGTGTTCGTGTACACGCCGCCCAGCTACGATCGCACCCCGAACCGTCGCTTTCCGGTGCTGTATCTGCTGCATGGTTTCACGTCGCAGCCGCGCGAGTGGCTTGACGGCTCGTATCAGGGGCTCGACCTGCAGAAGACGATGGACAGTCTCTGGCGCGTCGATGCCGGCGAATTTCTGGTGGTGATGCCCAATGCCGACAACGCGATGGGTGGAGGGTTCTACGTGAACTCGGCGGCGTTCGGCAAGTGGGATGACTTCGTGTCGCAGGAGTTGGTGCAGTACATCGATGCGCGGTATCGCACGCGCACCGATCGTGCGTCGCGAGGGCTGGCTGGTCAATCGATGGGTGGATTCGGCGCGCTGTATCTCGCACAGAAGCACGCCAATGTATTCGGCACGGTGTACGCGATGAGCCCGTGCTGTACGGGCATGGTGGGCGAGCTTGCCCCCGACAGTGATGTGTGGCGGTACGTGCGTGACTCCACCCTCACGCCGCCGCAACCGATCGCGGGCAGTGTGCGCCTCGCGCGCGCCATGACCGCCGCCTTCGCGGCGCCGTTCGACAAGCCCGGGGCGTGGTCGCAGTTTCTGCCGGTCGATCTGCTCACGAAGGACGCCACGGGAATGCGTCGCAGCTGCGCGGTGGTCATCGAGTACGGACTCGACGACGCCATCGCCAGTGTGCCGCTCGGGGCACGCGCCTACGCCGACGCACTGGCCCGCGCGAAGATTCCCTATCGGCTCGATGCGTTCGCCGGTGGACATATCGATCGCACGCGACAACGCTTCGAGCAGCGCGTCCTGCCGTTCTTCGCCCAGCAATTCTCGGGTGCTGCCCCCAGCGGGAATTGCACGCCGTGAGGTGGACACCGCAGCTACCGGCCGACGCCGAACGCGCCGCGTTCGGCCGTCCGGTGGCGTTTCCGGTGGCGTTTCATGTCATGGCGAAGCCGTCGGGGGCCATCTGCAATCTGGATTGCGCGTACTGCTTCTTCCTGTCGAAGGAGCTGTTGTATCCCGGTGCGCGCTTTCGCATGGCCGACGATCTGCTACGCATGTACATCCAGCAGCTGATCGCGGCGCACGCGGGGGCGGCCGAGGTGACGTTCGCGTGGCAGGGCGGTGAGCCGACAACCATGGGGGTCGAGTTCTTCGAACGCATCATCGCGCTGCAGCACGAGTACGCGCGCCCCGGGCAGCGCGTGATCAATACCCTGCAGACGAACGGCACGCTGCTGACGGATGCGTGGGGCGCCTTCCTGCAGGCGAACGACGTGCTCGTGGGAATCTCTATCGACGGCCCGCGCGACGTCCACGATCGCTATCGCGTGGACAAGGGCGGCAAGCCCACGTTCGATCGCGTGATGACCGGGCTCGATGTGCTCGTTCGCCACGACGTGCGGTGGAACGTGCTCACCACCGTGCACGCGGCCAATGGTGATCGAGGGCGCGACGTGTACGTTTTTCTGCGCGATGTGCTCGGGGCCACCTTCGTGCAGTTCATCCCGATCGTGGAACGGGGGACCGACGAAACACTGCCGCTCGTCGAGCGAGGTTGGGGCGGCAACGCGGACGGGCGCCCGCTTTACACGCAGGCCGGCACGCTGGTCACCGACCGATCGATCGGCCCGGCTCAGTACGGGCGTTTCCTCGTCGACGTGTTCGAGGAGTGGGTGCGACGCGACATCGGGACGGTGTATGTGCAGCCGTTCGATGACGCGCTGGGCCGCTGGTGCGATGAGCCGGGCGGCATGTGCGTGCACTCCAGCACGTGCGGCACCAACGTCGCCCTCGAGCACAACGGTGACGTATATTCCTGTGATCACTACGTCGAGCCGGCATACCTGCTGGGCAACATTCGCCAGCTCCCGATTCTCGACCTCGTCGCATCGGCACCGCAGCGGAAGTTCGGCCGCGACAAGCTCGACACGTTGACGCGCTTCTGTCTCGCGTGTGATGTGCGCTTTGCCTGTCATGGCGGATGTCCGAAGGATCGTTTCGCCACGTCGCCGGATGGCGAAGCCGGCCAGCACTACCTCTGCGCCAGCTACCAACTGTTCTTTCGTCACGTGCGCGAACCCATGGAGGAGATGGCCATGTTGCTGCAAGCCAATCGGGCGCCAGCCGAGTTGATGGCGGCATACGCCGCGGAAGACGCCGAGCGCGAGCCGCACGACCCGTGCAGTTGCGGAAACGGCGCGCCGTGGGCCGAGTGCCATGGACGGCCGCTTACGACATGGGGCATTCCGGCATGAGTCAAACCAGACGCGAATTCCTGCGCACCACGGCGATCGCCAGTGTCGGCGGCGCGATCGCGCTGTCGCCGCGGGGCGCCCGATCGGCTGAACCCGTGGATGGTCCGCGCTCGCCGGCCGCACGAAAGAAGAACGTCCTGTTTTTGGTGTTCGACGACATGCGCCCCGCACTCGGCTGCTTCGGTCATCCGCTCGTCAAATCGCCGAACATCGATCGGCTGGCGAAGACCGGCATGGTGTTCGAACGGACCTACTGCCAGCAGGCCGTCTGCGCACCGTCCCGCGCTAGCATGCTGACCGGACGTCGACCGGATACGACGAAGATTTACGACTTGGAAACGCACATCCGGACCACGATGCCGGATGTTGTCACGCTGCAGCAGCACTTCCGGAGCAACGGTTATTTCACCGAGGGAATCGGTAAGGTCAATCATCCCCGGCTCGAGGACGCGCCGTCGTACAGCGTACCGCACCGCAATGCGGAGGGCGGTAACTGGGTGACGCCGGAGAACCTGAAGCTGCAGAAGGAAGGCGGCAAAGTGGCCGGCGATACCTACGACTCGGAGCCCAGCGGCCCGCGCACGATGCGGGCTAATGCCTTCGAGTCGGCGGATCTGCCCGATGAGGCGTTTATCGACGGCAAGATGACACAGATGGCGATCGAATCACTCGGTCGCGTCGCGCCGCGCGCCACGGCGGCTTCGGCGAGCGAACGCCAGCCGTTCTTTCTCAGCCTGGGCTTTCGTAAGCCGCATCTCCCGTTCTCGGCTCCGTCGCAGTACTGGGCCTTGTACGATCGCGCCACGATTCCGCTGCCGTATCCGAAAGCGCCCACGAACGTGCCGGATGTCGCGCTGGTGAACTGGCTCGAGTTGCGCACCTTCAGCGGCATTCCCGACGTCGGCCCATGCAGCGACGACATGACGCGGGAGCTCATCCACGCGTACTACGCCTGCATGAGCTTTGTCGACGCCCAAGTTGGTAAGATTCTGGCGGAGCTGGATCGACTCGATCTCCGCAAGGACACGATCATCGTGCTCTGGTCCGATCACGGCGTGAAGCTTGGCGAGCACGGGATGTGGAGTAAGCACACGAATTTTGAGCCGGACACGCACGTGCCGTTGATCATCGCCGATCCGGATTACGCCGCGGGTTCACGGACGCGGGCGCTCGCCGAGTCGGTCGATCTGTACCCGACGCTGGCGGAGCTGTGCGGGCTTCCGCCGGTCGAGGGGCTGGAAGGCACGAGTCTCGTGCCGCTGATGGTCGATCCGACGCGACGGTGGAAGTCGGCGGCGTTCAGTCAGTACCCGCGCCCCGGCAACATCATGGGGTACTCCATGCGCACCGATCGGTACCGCTACAACGAGTGGGTGGACCGCGCGACGCGCGAGGTGAAGGCGCGTGAACTGTACGACATGACGAATGATCCGGAGTGCCACGTCAATCTCGCGCCCAACGACGATCAGGCGTCACTCGTCGCACAGCTGCACGGACAGCTCATGGCGGGGTGGCAGGCCGCAAGGCCGTAGGGCCGACACGCAGTCGATGTCGTGTCGGTCCCGATTCGCCGCCGGTGCTCCAGCGTTACGGCTTCGCCGCCGGCGCGGTGGCCGCGCTCAACGGTGGCAGCGTGCGCAGATACGCGACGATCGCGTTCAAGTCGCTCGGCTCCATCTTCGCGTACAGGGCGAATGGCATCATCTTCGCCAGCATGCGGCCGTTACGGCTCACGCCCGTGGTGATGGCCCGCTTGATCTCGTCGTCGGTCCAGCTCCCGAGGCCGGCCGTTGTATCGGAGGTGATGTTCGCCGACACCGCTGTCACCCCAAGGTTGAAGACGTTCGTGTACACATTGCCGCCGCGGCCGAGCTGCTTCATGTCGGGCCGGCCAGCGACGTACGTGGTGTGGCAGTCCATGCAGTGGCCGATCGGGCCCGCCAGGTACTCGCCGTACTTGACCTGATCGGTCTTCGGCATGTCCGGCACGTGTGTGACCGGCGGACCGTACCCGGTGAGCGGAAACTGATACGTGCTCTTCGGCACCGTGTTCCGTACCGCCGGCACCGACTTGATGTACGCGGCGATGGCTTGCACGTCCGTATCGGACATACCACGGTACCAGCCGAATGACATTGGTGGGCCCAGATACGTGCCGTCGGGGCGCTGCCCGTTGCGGATGGCATGTACGATGTCGTCTTTCGACCACGCGCCGATGCCGGTTTCCACGTCGGGCGTGATGTTGGAGGCGTGGGCCTCGAACACCGGCTCCTTGATCACAAACGGGCCGGAGAACTTCTTGCTCGGATCAAGCAAGCCGTCCGGCAGGTGCGGCGTGTGGCAATTGCCGCAGCCCGCCACGGTCTCGACCAGGTAGCGACCATGCGTGAGTTGGTCGGCGCCGTCCAGGACCGGCTCGACGGCGGCGACGGCTGCGACTTCCGTCTCGGGTACCGGCGCCTCGTCGCGAGCGCAGCCGGTGACACCGGACAGCAGCGCCAATGTCGCTCCGATCATGAGGCTCGCGGGGAGTCCATTCTGGCTAATTCGCACGGGTGATTCTCCTGGGATAGCATGAGGCGACGTGACGGCCGAGCGAAGCAGAGATGGTAGACGTAGCCTCCTGACGGCCACTCGCGCAACTGAACGGTGATGGGGCGCGCCGCGGTGCGGCCCATCACCGCACCGTCCTACGCGTGCGATTCCATCCGGTTGCGTCCCGCCTGTTTGGCGCGGTACAGCGCGTTGTCAGCCTGACCGATGAAGGTGAGAACGTCCGTATTGAGAGTCCGCCCGTTCGGCGCCCCCGTCGGCTGACGATCCACCGCCGACCGCCCCGTTGGCACGATGGCGTTCACCCCGATGCTTACGGTGACGCAGGAGGCCGTATGGGAGCCGGCATGTGCGATCTGATTGTCGCGGACGCCTTCGAGCATGGAGGTGCTGATGGCTAGCGCTTCCGAGAGGGAGCAGCGCGGCATAATGACCGCAAACTCTTCGCCGCCGTAGCGTGCCACCACATCACCCGCGCGGCGCGCGCGCGCGCGTAGGATCGCGGCGATCTCCCGGAGGCACGCATCGCCGGCGACGTGTCCGTATGTATCGTTGTACGCCTTGAAATGGTCCACGTCGCACATGAGCAGTGCCAGCGGTTCGCCGGTGCGCGCCGCGCGCGTGTACTCCTGATCAATCAGACGGTCAAACGCACGTCGGTTGGCCACGCCGGTCAGTCCGTCTTCCATGCTCAGCCGCACCAGCTCGTCTGTCTGCCGTTTCAGGGCGAGATAATTGCTGACCCGCGAGCGCACGATTTCCCGACGGACGGGTTTGTGGATGAAATCGATGGCGCCCGCGGCCAGTGCACGTACTTCGAGCGCCTCCTCTCCATGGCTGGTCACGAAGAGCACCGGCGTCTGGTCCCCGCCCGGTTGCTGCCGAATCTGCTCGCAGAGGGCAAAGCCATCGAGTTCGGGCATCTCGATATCGAGCAGCACGAGGTCGGGTTTTCCTGAGAGCACCAGGGCGAGGGCCTCGGACGCCTTGGTCGTCACCTGAATTCGCGCCAGTCCGGTCAGGATGTGCGCGAGCAGACGTACGGACACGGCATCGTCGTCGACGATCAGGATGCGAGGTTCCGTTCGCAAATCTTCCGCCGTCATGGGGCCTTCTCGATGCGGCGTACGATCGCCGCCGCGGTCGCGAACTCGACGTGCTCAACGGCGCCCCGCAGTTGCGCGTACGCCGCGGCGCCCATTGCCGACTCGAGCGACGGGGCGAGCTCGTCGAACAGGTCGAACGCGGTGACATTATGCGCCTCCAGCTGTGTGAGGAGCCGTCGCAGCGACTCACGATCAGGGAGCTGGCCGAACGTCGCATCGAGTGGCCGGCTGCTTGCAGGCTCTGAGCC
>CAITQY010000692.1 GCA_903894655.1 uncultured Gemmatimonadota bacterium | reverse complement strand
CATCAGGATCCCCGTCGCCACGCGACCTCGACTCTCGCCCGGGCGAATTGCAGCATGTCTGAGTTTCGACCGCTGCATGAGTGGACCGGCCCACCCGGTTCCCTCGGCGTGTGGCGTCCCACGCCTCACACGTGGACGGCCGTCCGTGAAGCACCATCATCACCGGTGCCCCCCAGTCACGAGCAGGAGCAGCACCTACGCGCCTATCGCGCCTGCGAACGCCAGCAATCCGAGATGGCTCGCTTGCTCATCGTGACGTGGCAGGAGCCAGGCGTATGCGACGTGCGCGCCATGACGGAGGTACTCAATGCGTACCTCCGGCACCATGACACGTACCACAGCTGGTTCCAGGAGCAGGACGGCGTCATACAACGGCGGCTGGTGCAGGAGCCGGGCGCAATCCACCTCGAGGCCGTCGATCTGGGCATCGCCAGCGCCGACGAGTGGCAGGCGCACGTGGCGTCGACACCCTCGCCGTTCGACTGGGATTGTTTCCGCTTCGGGATCATTCAGCGCCCCGATTCGTTCACCTGCTTCGCGAGCATCGATCACCTCCACACGGATGGATCGGTGGTGCCCATCGTCTGGAATGGCATCCAGCGCGAGTACCACGCGCGAGTGAACGGCGATCCGGCGAGCGGGTCGTCGCGCGCCAGCTATCTCGACTACTGCGCAGCCCAGCGCCAGCGAACCGCGATGCTCACGCTCGCCGACCCCGCCGTCGCCGGGTGGCTTGAGGCGCTTCATGCCGAAGGTGGCCATTTGCCGCGCACCCCGCTCGACCTCGGCGACGTACCGAGCCGGTCGCCCGCCGAGCACGTGACCATGGATCTTCTCGATGCCCCGGCCGCGGATCGCTTCGACGCTGTCTGCCGCGAGGTGGGTGCCCGAGGCCTTGGCGGCGTCCTCGCGTGTACGGCGCTCGCCGAGCGCGCGCTGCTGGGGACACGCCGCTTTGGTGCGGTGACCCCGACGACCACGCGAAAGACCGCCGCGCAGTTCCGGATGGCGGGATGGTGTATGGGTGTGGTGCCGATCAGTCTTGACATCGCGGACGCCTCATTCCGCGATCTCGCGGCAGCCGCGCAACGGTGTTTTGGCGAACGCCGCCCGCTTGCCGACGTCCCGATCGAGCGGGTCTTCGAGCTGGCGCGCGATGTCCCCGGCATCGACCACGCAGGAGCAGGCGCCGTGATGGTCTCGTACATGGACACCAGCCTGCCACCGTTCACGCGAAAGTTCACTGGCTCGTGGGACGCGGCACGGGGCCAGGTGTTCATGAATCCGGGCGTGGCCGGTCAGGTGGCACTGTGGTTTTGGCGCACCTCGCGTGGACTCGGTGTGTCGGCGGCGTACCCCGCCACGGCCACCGCCCGCGCCTCCGTGGCGATGTATCTCCACGCCATCCGCGAAGCCTGTCTTCGCGCAACATGACGCAGACCGCATCCGCCCCCTCGTTCATCCCATGGATGGATCAGGCGTTCTTTCTGGCGCACGAAGCGGCAGGGCACCACGCTGTGATCCAAATCATCTGGCGATACGGTTCCGGTGTCGATGTCGACGGATTGCAAAAATTCCTCGGCCACCTCGAACAGGGGTTGCTCTCACGTCTTGTACAGCCCGCCGTGCTTCCGATGGGGCGGCACCAGTGGGTACGCGTCGAGCCGTCGCAGAGCACACTCGCCGTACACGCCCCCGCAATTCCACCGTGCGATCTGCGGCGCTGGGCCAACGAGCAGGCCGAGCTGCCTCTCGACCCGGCGCGCGGACCGGGATGGCGACTCGCCGTGCAGCCACTCACCGACGGCGCCTCGGCCGTGTCGCTGGTGGTGTCGCATTGCCTGGCGGATGGAATCGCCACCGCGATGGCGGTGTGCGACGCCGTGGCGGGTACACGCCTTACGCTGCCCTTCCCCGCGACCGCACCTGACCGACGGCGCATGCGCGCCCTGGCGGAGTTGCGGCAATGTGCCCGCGACCTCCCAGCCGCACTGGGCGGCTTGTCCCAGCTCGTCGGAATGGCGCGCAAAATAGCCATCACACCACGCAGCACACCGTCCTCCACTCCGCGCAGCGCGCCACGCCCCCCCTCGCGCGTCGCGACGGCAGAACGGACGCATACGGAACACGCGCCGCTTCCGGAAGAACGGGATGGCATCGTCGCCCTGCCTTCCGTGTCGTTTCGCGCAGACGCCGCTGCGTGGAAAGCGGCGGCGCGCCGCCGTGGGGTACACCGGCTCACACTGCTCGCCGCGCTCAGTGGGCACTTGGCGGTGCGCCTAGAGCGCGTACGCAACGGCATGATCACGCTGCTGATTCCCGTCAACCTACGGAAAGGTCAAGCCGATCTTGGGGCGAATCGGGTCGCGATGGCCACGGTGGCGATTCCCGTGGTCGCGCTTCAGGAACCGCTCGCCGGGTTTCAAGCAACGCTGAACGATGCCGTGTCGCGGGCACGGGAGGATGGCGACAGCACGACGGCCCTGCTTCCCCTCGTACCATTCATTCCCCGTCGCCTCGTACCGTCGCTGAGCGGTCTGGCGCTCATCAGCGGGCACCATCGGCCCGTCACCTGTTCGCACATGGGCGCGGTGCCGGACGCCATGTCCCGGATCGACGGCACCGTCGCCGAGTGGTTCTCCGTTCGCGTCGTGGGACGCCATGTGACAGCTGAAATGCTCGCGCGTCAAGGTGGCGTTGCCACGATGCTGTCCGGCGTGGTCGGCAACCAGCTTCGACTGAACGTGATGGCCTATCAACCACGGTTGGTGACGGATTCGCAACGACTCGAGCAGATCGTCGCGGAAGCGCTGGTGGATGTCGGCCTGCCCGATGCGGTGGTGTATGCCTGAACGAGGCCCGCGCTGGTTGTCCCGCATTACACGGCATCGGCTCACGTTCATGGATCAGGTCGCCTTCGAACTGCATCGGCTCACCGGCCGGAATCAGTTGATGCAATGCGTGTGGGTCTACGACAGCGAGGTGGATCTCGAGGCGCTGCAGGGCATGTGTGACCGCATCCGGGCGATGCGTACGTATCGCCTCGTTGAATCGTCAGCGGTACCATTCGGCCGCCCACGGTGGGTGCGTGACGACCGCTCCCCGCTCCCCGTCCGTATCGGCGACACCGTGCTGCCGCGCACCGCGCTCATGGCCTGGGCCAACACGCATGCGCGCACGCCGATCGATCCGGCCACCGGCCCCGCCTGGCATGTTGGGCTGCAGCGTTTCAGCGATGGTACCAGCGCCGTCAGCATGGTCACCTCACACGTCCTGTTCGACGGCATGTTCGCTCTGAACACCGTCCGGCTGGCCATCGCCAAGACCCCGAACGCTTCCTCGTACCGTGCGCGCGGCGAACGCGGTCGGATTACCGGGTGGTGTGCGGACCTCGGTCAGGCGCTCCTCGATGTACCGCGCACCCTCAAGGCGCTCGGCGCGCTAGCCGCGCTGGTATTTCCGCGTACGAAGTCCGCCGAACCGGTGGCACCTGTCGCCGCGCCCGTGCGGCCGGCGGACGCCGAGCGGGTCGTCGAGATGCCCGCCGCGACGGTCGTTGTTGATCTCGCTCATTGGAACGCGCGCGCCCGTGCACTGGGCGGTCATTCGCACGCGCTGCTGCTGGCCTTCTGTGCGCGTCTGGCGCTGCATCAGCAGCGCCGCCGCGCCACCGATGGTGCGGTGAGTCTGGTCATCCCGATCGATCAACGTTGCGACGCGGACGACGACCGCGCGCTGGCGATGGGCTTCCGCACCATCACGCTCGACCCGGATGCGGTCACGGACGGCATCGCTCCCGCCCAGAAGGCGCTGATGGCGGCGCTGCGGGCCACGGCACACCAGCAGGATGCAACCGAAGCCCTCTTGCCGGTCGTGCCGTGGATCCCCGGCGCGACGACGGCCACCCTTGTGAATCAGCTCTTCCGGTATGACGAGAATCGTCCCGTAACCTGCTCGAATCTCGGCGAGCTCCCGTCGCAATTGGGGGCGGCCGATGGCACCCCGTGCCGCATGCTGCTGGTACGCGCGGTCGATGTGCAAGTCACGGTCGGCGAACTCGCCCGCACGCACGGCCACTTAGTCATCATCTCCTCTCGGCACAACGGCGTCCTGAGCATCTGCATCGAGGCGTATCAGCCTGGTGCCGAGAATTCGGCGGAACGCCTGCGGGACATCGCGATCAAAACGCTTGAGGAGTTCGGACTGAAGGGCACCGTCGAATGTTGAAGAAACCCGCGGCGCGCAGCAGTCGCACCTTTAACGTGGCCAATCGCCTGCCCGTCGAGTACCGCGATAGCGGCAGCTGGAGCACCTCACCGGGTGGTCTCGTGAGCGCCATGCAGCCGGCCCTCCATCATCTGGACGCCGTGTGGGTCGGGTGGAGCGGCGCGGCGGCGCCGGCGGGGCCGCACGAATCACGCCCCGCGCCACCGGACGACGCGACGAATCTCGAGCTCATTGAAGTCGCGATGACCCGGGCCGAGGTGATCGCGTACTACGAGGGATACTGCAACAGCGCGCTGTGGCCGCTGTATCACGATGCGATCGTCGCACCGGTGTTCCGCGACGATGACTATCACGCGTATTGCGCGATCAATCTCCGCTTTGCGCAGTGCGTGGCTACCCGAGCGCCGCGTGATGCTTGCGTGTGGGTGCACGACTACCATTTGCAATTGGTGCCGCGATTACTGCGCGTCCTCCGTCCCGACCTGCGCATCGGGTTCTTTCTGCATGTGCCGTTCCCGTCGTGGGAGCACTTCAGCACCTTGCCGCGCGGTGACGACCTCTTGGAGGGATTACTCGGATCTGATCTCGTGGGCTTTCAGACCGCGCAGTCGGTTGAGCGATTCATGGAGGCCGTTCACCATCTGCCGAACGTGCGACGGCAGGGTGGATGCCTCGAGGTATCCGACGGCGACGCACGCCATTCCGTCACCGTCGGGGCATTCCCAATCGGTCCGCCGGCGCAACTTTACGACAAGGCGTCGACGACGCGCGTGATCAGGGACGCCGCGGCGAGTATTCGTGCCGAGTGCGATGAGCCGGAGCTGCTGATCCTGGGCGTCGACCGTCTGGATTACACGAAAGGCATCGCACGCCGAATCAAAGCCGTGGGAGCGGTGCTCAAGAGCCCTGAGTTTCGGCACCGTCGTATCCGATGCATTCAGCTCGCGACGCCAAGCCGCACGGCACTGAGCACATATCAGGCGCTTCGCCGGACGGTGGAAGACACGCTGCGCACGGTGAATGCCGAACTCGCCGAGCTCGGCCTGGCCCCTATCCAGTACATCTACGAACAGCGCGCCACCGACGAGATCATGGCCCTGTACGTGGCAGCCGACGTGATGCTCGTCACGTCGTTGGCGGATGGCATGAATCTGGTGTGCAAAGAATACGTGGCGTCGCGCCCAAACAACGATGGGCGTCTGGTGTTGAGCAAAAACACCGGCGCCGCAGCGCAGCTCACCGATGCCTGGCTCGTCGATCCCGAAGATACCACCGATATCGCGCGCGGTCTCGGCGATGCGCTGCGCGCCAGCGCGACGGAAGCCACCCATCGCATGCAGGCGCTGCGTCAGGCGGTGTTTGACTACGACGCCACACACTGGGCGGACTCGTTCCTCGCGGCCTTGCACACGACACGATGACGTTCACAGGATCCGCGGCATTGCGCGAACGGCTGACGGCCGTGTGTGCGTCCCCCTATCTGTTGCTGTGCAGCGATTACGATGGGACGCTGGCGCCGATTGCGGCGTCGCCGGATGCCGCCCGCTTGGGGGCCGAGTCGGCCACGCTGCTCACGACACTCGCGCATGCCACGAACGTCCGTGTGGCGATCATCTCGGGTCGTCCGCTGCATGATCTCCAGCGCCATTCCCGCTTAGAGCCGCCGGTGCTGCTCGTGGGATCGCACGGGGCGGAATCGTCGCATACCGCGGCCGCGCTCACAGCTACGCAGCAGTCGGGTCTGACGCGCCTGCGCGAGCATGTCGCAGCGATGTGCGCCGGCGTGACGGGCAGTTGGGTTGAGGACAAACCACTCGGCGTGGCGGTTCACGTTCGGCAGGCAGACCCACGGGCGGCCGACGCTCTCCTCGCAGCCCTTCAGCACGGTCCGGCGACGTGGCCCGGTGTATACGCCACCCCGGGGAAGGCGGTCATGGACCTGTCCATCTCGGCTCGGAACAAGGGACACGCGATCGAGCAACTGCGTAGCGACTGGGGGACCGAGCCTACCGTGCTCTACTTGGGCGACGACGTCACCGACGAAGCGGCGTTTCGCGTGCTCGGACCAACCGATGTCGGCGTCAAGGTGGGCACCGGCGACAGTTGCGCCTCGCATCGCATCGCGTCGGACGCCGAGATCCCCGCGCTGCTCGCCTTCGTGCACGCGTGCCGTGTCGCCGGCTCCGTTGAGTCGCGATGAGTAGGCGCTCCAGGCGCTGAATCTCCAGCTCGCTCTCGGCGTCCTCTCACGCCGCACCTAACCTGGCCGATCCGCCTTTCGAGCCGGAGGTCGGTCTCGGTTGACACACTAGGCCGACGCGCGATCACTCCCCGTCGCGCAGTCGCTGCACCGTAGTGCGGAAGGCCGGACGTGCCCAGGCCAGCAACGCGATGGCCAGCGTCATGCCGACCACCGACGACAACGCGAGGGAATAGCGGAGCGCGAGCGGGTCCCGGAAGACATGGTCCGTGAGCAGCGCCACGGCGGTCGGGCCCAGCGCTCCCGAGAGCAGATTCACCACCAGTTGATACATCGCGCTCCCCTGCCCTCGCATGCGTTCCGGCATCGCCTCGGCGATGGCGGCGTTCGCGGCCCCCCACGGCATCGCCGCAAAGATGTTCACCGGCACGAGCATCGCGGCCGCGACCATCGATGATGGCATCAGCGGATACAAGCCCGCGAAGATCAGCATGCCGAGCGCGCCGAGCATGCCCACACGCAGTGACGCATCCGTGTGACCGCGCTTGGCCCAGGCATCGGTGAGCCGACCGCCGAGCATCACGCCGAGCGGTCCGATCATGAACGTCAGCACGCCCTGCAGGGTGCCGGCCTCCTGCGCCGTCCAGGCGTGCGTACGGATCAGAAACGTCGCGAGCCAGGCGCCAACGCCGTAGTTCACGGAAGCCGAACAGGCGAATCCAAGCGACAGCGCCCCAACCGTTCGCGCGTTCGCGCGCAGATACTCCATCACCTCGGAGAACGACGCGTGCGCGGTCTCGTGTGCTGGTGGCGACTGCGAGTGCGCGCCGCCCGGGTGCGCCACGCGCGGGTGCGCCACGCGCGGCTCGCGCATGGTCAGGGCGAGCAGCGCGACCACCAGCCCCGGCAGGCCAACAAAAAAGAACACGAGTTGCCAGGGATACACTGCGCCGATCAGCGGCAGCAGTACCAGTCCCGGCTTGTCGACACGACCGACCACGTAGGCACCAAGCGCGTAGGCCACGCCCGAACCAAGGAACGTGCCCATCATGTACGTGCTCATCGCCACGCCGAGACGGTTGCGCGGGAACTGGTCAGCGATGATCGAGACGGCAGCGGGACCGAGCGTCGCTTCACCGGCGCCTACGCCGATCCGAGCGAGGAATAGATGTCCGTAGCTGCGCGCGGTGCCGGTGACCATGGTCATCACGCTCCACACCGCCGCTCCGAGCGCCACGATCCGCGGCCGATGGCCGCGGTCTACCCAACGCCCGATCGGCAGCCCAAGCAGCGAGTAGAACACGACGAAGCCCAGCCCCATGAGGAGGCTGACCTGAGTGTCCGTGACCCGAAGGTCACGTTTGATCGGCTCCACGAGCAACGAGAGGATCTGCCGGTCCACGAAGCCCGACACATTCGCGATCGTCAGGATCGCGACGGCATACCAAGCCTGCGCTGGCGTCACCAGCCGCGCATGGCCCGCTGGGCGATCGGTCGATTCGGAGCGAAGTGGTGTGGTCACGACTGAAAGCTGGACGTGCGCACGGGGTTTCGCTCGCCGAACAAGCACCGGACGGCAGTAGATTTGTGTATGCCCGACGCGACCACTCGTCCCTCAGCACGAATCTGGCCGACGCCGCAGCTCGTGCCGGCCCCGAGCAACGCACCGTCGGCGTTCACGCTGGCACGAGTGGAGGTGCCGCCGGCGCTCGAGACGGACACGGCCCTGTGGCTCCCGGCACTGGTCGCCGCCGAGCGACTGCATCCCGGCGAGGCAGCGCTGGTGGAGGCCATGCCTCCCGCCCGGCGTGCGACGTTCGTGGCCGGTCGCCTCGCCATGCGGGCGGCAATGGGTGCCGCCCTCGCGGATCAGGCCCCCCACGATGCCGGCGCCCCAATCCTTCGCTCGGCGCGCGGGGCCCCGGTATTGCCGCACGCCGTGGCGGGCTCGGTCAGCCACAAGCACGATGCCGCCCTCGCGCTCATGCTGCCGAGACACGCGCTCGCGCTCGGCTCGTCGCTGCACGTGGGCGTGGACCTCGAGCATCGCCCCTCCTCCCGCGACCTCGACCGACCGTCCATCGCGCGACGAATTCTCACGGCACCGGAGCTCGATGCGCTCGCGGAGTTCGACGCCGATCCCCTCGCGCAGCGCGAACGCGTGATCCTGTCGTTCGCGCTCAAGGAAGCCGTCTACAAGGCGAT
>CAITQY010000691.1 GCA_903894655.1 uncultured Gemmatimonadota bacterium | reverse complement strand
TTCATCGGTCCGTAAAGGAAGGCCTGTGCCTGATGGCTTCCGGGAATTGCCGTGTCGTATAGTTTCATTTATACTACAAGTGAAACTATACAACCATAAAGTTTGCACCACCTGACAGCCTGTCGCCCAATGCCTGGAGCCTACGAATCGCGGATCTGGCCATCCGACGAGACGCGCGATGCGCCACCTCGCCATCGCCGAGCTTGCGGGTACACGGTGCATATCCCGGAGCCACTCGGTGCGATGGAGATTCGCCTCGACGGTGCGCTCGCAGCGCTGGTATCCGAAGCGGAGCAGGCGCTCGTCGCGCTGAACAATGAGGGAGGCCCTGCGCTGGTCCCGCTCGCACGCCTGCTGCTGCGCACGGAATCCATCGCCTCCTCCAAGGTGGAGGGGCTCCAACTGGGAGTTCGCGAGCTCGCCCGCGCCGAGGCGAAGGCGGAATCTGGTACGACACCTGGACCCACCGCGCTCGAGGTGTTGGCCAACATCGACGCGATGGTCCTGGCGGTGGAGTGCGCGGCCGAACGCACGCGATTTGGCGAAAACGAGATTCTGGCCATCCATCGCCGCCTGCTCGAGCGAACCGTACACCAGCGCATTGCGGGGCAGTTCCGGAGCTCACAAAACTGGATCGGAGGCAACGATTACACGCCCTGCGGCGCCGAGTTCGTACCACCACCACCAAACGTCGTCAAACCACTTTTGACGGACTTGTGCGAAGCCATCAACGATGACACGCTGCCGCCGCTCGTTCAGGCCGCGCTGGTACACGCGCAATTCGAAACGATTCATCCGTTCGACGATGGGAATGGCCGAACCGGACGCGCGCTCGTGCAGGTCGTGTTGAAACGACGTGGCATCGCCCACGAGTTCGTACCACCAATCAGTGTGGTATTCGCCGGAGCGCGGTCACAATACATCGCGGGACTCATGCGATTTCGCAATGACGGTGCCGAAGGTGTGAACGCATGGATTGAACATTTCGCGATGGCGACCCTTCGTGCCGCACGTCTGGCCCGTGTCTACATCGCCGATGTACGTTCGTTGCAGCAGCACTGGCGTGAACGGCTGCGCGCATCCGCCAGCGTCCCGCGGGCCGACGCAGCGGCATGGGCCATCATCGATCTGCTCCCGGCACATCCGATGATCTCGGCGCCAGTGGCCACGGCAGTGACCCAACGCTCGAAGAGCCGGATCTACGAGGCTCTGGACCAGCTGGCTGCAGCGGGCGTGATTCTTCCGTTATCAAGTGGGCAGCGCAACCGGTGGTGGGAGGCCACGGGCCTGTTCGATCTCATCGAACAGCTGGAATCGGGCGCGCCTTCCCGGCTTTCGATACCCAAACAGGAGATCCCTCATGGTTGAACCGGTCAAAGGCCCTGCGTCCTACTTTCCATCCATCGAAAAGAAGTACGGCGCTCGATAGGAAACTCAATCGGGTGTGCCGCGCGGGTGCAGAGGTGGGTGAGGATCTGGTCGATCACCGACGGTTGCGTGATGAAGGCGACGATGCGCATCGCGCCGCGGCAGGTGGGACAGGCGAGCGGGTCGACCTCGAAAATCTGCTGCAGGAGGACCGCCCATCGGCGAGTGGCCTCGGTCGGCGCGACTCGTGGCGCGGGGATGATCATGGGCGGTGCGTCGACTGCGGCGGGCTCAGCCTGCCGTCGCATCCCACGCGGACGGTTGGCATACCAGCCGTAGTACCGCGTGGTGACGTGGCCCTGGTCGGGGATGTGCACCAGCACCCGGGCCAGGAACTCGAGCGGGTCGGCGGTCTCGGTGCCCGCCGTCGGGCCCTCGGACTTGTTCGACCGGTACGTCACCGCCTTGGCGGCTCGGTCGTCGGTCAGGCGCTCCAGCGCGATGGGATTCCGCGCACAGTACCTGGCGAGTCGGGTGGCGAACGCGCGAACGTCCTCGGGCACCCGTAGGGGCCCTCCCAGACGGCGGTGTGGACGTGAAATCCCGAGTGCGGCCAGGTGAGCATGCCGGCGGCTTGGTCTTCGTCGAAGAGCGCCAGGCGCACGAACAAGCGGAGCACGGCGCGGCGGAACGCCTCGGTCAACCGGGCGGTGTCATGCACTGATGGCCAACCACTTGGCGTGACAGCT
>CAITQY010000690.1 GCA_903894655.1 uncultured Gemmatimonadota bacterium | reverse complement strand
CGTGGCGCGTCGCACCTTTTTGATCGCCCGCGGCACGTCGGCCGACTTGAGACCAGCGGCTTTCGCCGCGCGCCGTGCGTGCGCCGTCAGCGCCGCGAACTCCGACAGGGCGGGCGGCTCCAGCACCTTCAGAATGACGACGTCGCGATCCGCCACGACCACGAACTGCGCACCCGTCTTCAGACCGAGGCGCTCGCGAATGGCTTCGGGAATGACGACCTGCCCTTTCGAGGACAAGGTCGTGGTCGCGGCATCGAACATACTGGCTCCTTGAATGGTCTTACCCGTAAGAATGGTGACGGCAGATCGCGCGGTCAAGTCGGCGCCCGCTACTGACATCTAACGCTCGCGTTCTGCTGCGGCGACTGTTGACAAATAACCGTGAGCGGAGGCGCGCCAGCGCCGCAGTTACACGGCCTACCCAAACCGTCGCTGTCAGCAGCAGCGAGGCGTTAGACTCGCACGCGCGCGATCGCACCGACAGCTGTCACCGCAATGGCCTCCACGACGCGCGGGCCAAGAGGAACGAGATCCGGCAGCCGGTTGGTGACCGCATACATGACGATCACTGCAATACCCGATGCCGCAATGTGCTGCTGGAACGTCAGGTTGCGATCAACGGTCACCAACGTGGTGAAACCCGCGGCGCGCATCGCGGCCAGGAGTTCGCCGTTGCGAAGACTGTCCCAGCCTTGCTCGCGGGCGGTGGATACCTGCACACCCGGTAGCACCGAGCGGAAACGCCGCGGTACACATTCATCGAGCAGGACGCGCACTAGGCAACCGCGCGCGCGAGCAACAAATCCTTGGCGAGTTCGAGCACAGCCACCGCCTGCTCGCGTGTGACGCTCGGGAAATCGGTTAAGAACTCGTCGAGCGGGTCCCCCGCTTCGAGATACTCAACAAACGTCTGTACTGGCACACGCGTCCCAGCGAACACGGGCGTGCCGCCCATGATGTCAGGATTGCTCAGGATTGGCAACGATTGCGCGGTCATCAGAAACCTCCGGGTACCGTTGAAATTTACACCATTGTGGATCCGACGCGCAGGTTAGCTCGCCGCGTGCGGCCGCTCCGCTTCTACATGGAAATACGCATCAACGATCGACCAAGCGGCGACCAGCGTGAACTCCATCGCAATAGGCAGGGCAAACTGCCGTGCGCTTGCGGCGTGCAGAAACCCGATGGCGCTCACACCCGTCCATACTGCGAAGACGGTGCCCGGCAAAATACGACCCTGAAGCAGCTGGCCCAGTCCGGGCCAGCGCAGCGAGAACAGGGCACCATTCAGATTGCGTGGTTTCAAGCCTATTTCTCCGAAACACAGGATGAGACGAACGCTGGCAGTGCCGGTCTAACGCCCGCTTCTGCAGCGGGCGCTCCAACACGTTGCGCGCGCAGCGCGCTTCCGAAAACGCCCGACTGCAGCAAGCATCGTTAGGCCGGCATCGCGTGGACGTTGCGTCGAAACAGCCCGTCGCGCAACGGAACGGTGATGGTCCGCACCCGAGTCGGCTGTATGCTCGGCGCTCCCCGGTCCCGGAGCGCGGATGCCCGACGCGGCGCCGGCGGCGCGTGGCGTCTCAAAGCCCCGACGCCCGCAGGCGTCGCCGCTGTTTCGGTTGGGCAGCGTCTGCAGACCGTCTACGACGAGCGCTTCGCGCGCGAGTACGGCCCATGGCGCCCCGTGGTCGCGCAGGTGGCCGACAAGTTCCTCGCCTGCGGCGAGGTCGCCCCGGGCTCTCCGTCGATGAGGCGCAGCGTGAAGTGCGCGCGCTCACTATCTGGAGCCCCCTCGAGATCGGCATGACCACGATGGAGCGGGCGTGGCATGTCGAGCAGCGGTATCAGCTCTCGTGGTGGGATGCGCTCATCGTCGCGAGAGCGCAGGCGTCGGGCTGTTGGTACCTGCTCACCGAAGACCTGCAGCACAGGCAGGATCTCGACGGGCTGCTGGTGTGCAGTCCGTTTCGCGCGCCGCCGGACACGCTGTCAGGCAAGCCACCTCCGCGCACCGCACACACGGGCAGCTGCCTCACCCTCACCGCCGTGCACCCGTCCACACCACGATCGTGCCGCAGCCGCTGAAGATGTCCTGGAACTCCGCCGGGCCGAAGCCGGCCGGATACACCTCCACCGCCGCGACGCGCTCACTCGGCACGAAGCTGTCGAGCGCATCGGTGCCGGGCATGCGCATACGGTCGACCAACACGGTGGGCACGCACCGGCCGTACGTGCCGCGCATCGTGATCACGCGATCTGTCCCGCCGCTCACCTCGAGCCGCACACCGGGCACCGTGCGCAGCACGTCGGTGAAGCGAAGCAGTAGCATCTCTTCCAGGTCGGCCGGCCCGAAGAATCGGCCGAGTCCCTGCCGCCGACGTTCCTCGAACGCGGTCAGTGTGTGCCCCAGCGCCGTCCTCGCCACGGCATTGGCGCGCACTTTCACCGTGTCCATGACCTGCGCACGCACCAGCGCCACCACCTGCGCCACGGTGTCGCCGGGCACGAGGTCCACCGGCTGCTGCCGCGGCGCGTAACCCAGCGCGCGCACGTCAAGCGTCCACGTGCCGGTGGGCGTGGCCGCAAGCACGAAGCGCCCCGCACTGTCGGTGCGCGTATCGAGGCCGGTCGCACTCAACCTCACCAGTGCGTTGGCGAGCGGACGTCCGTCGAGTGTCTGCACCGTGCCGCGCACCCCGCCGGCACCGCGCAGCACAATGTCCACGACGCCGCTGTCTTCCAGTGCCTGCGGGCCACTCGGCGTTGTCACCACCGTGTCCGCACGCCCCAGCACCAGGTCGCGCGGCACAATCGCGGTGGCCGACGACGTGAGCG
>CAITQY010000689.1 GCA_903894655.1 uncultured Gemmatimonadota bacterium | reverse complement strand
GGCCTCGGCGGCCTGGCCAATGAGATCGCGGTCGAGCAGACCATCGAATACACCGATCTGCCCAACTTCCCGCACTCCACGGTCGAATCGCACGCGGGGCGCCTGCTGTGCGGCACGTTGGGCGGCAAGACCGTGATGGCCATGCAGGGGCGTTTTCACCGCTATGAAGGCTATTCGCTGCAGCAGGTCACGTTCCCGGTGCGCGTGCTCCGCGCGCTCGGCGCCGACACGCTGGTCGTGAGCAACGCGTGCGGCGGGATGCATCCGTTGTGGGCGGCGGGCGACCTGATGGTGATCTCCGATCACATCAATCTGCTCGGCGACAATCCGCTCATCGGCCCCAACGACGACACGCTCGGGGCACGATTTCCCGACATGTCGGAGCCCTACGATCCGGCCCTGCGCGCGCTCGCGCGCGAGGTGGCGTCGCAGCAAGGCATCACCCTGCGCGAAGGCGTGTACGTGGCGGTGCAGGGCCCGAATCTCGAGACCCGCGCCGAGTATCGCTTTCTGCGCGGCATCGGCGCCGACGTGGTGGGGATGAGCACGGTGCCGGAAGTGATCGTGGCGCTGCACGGCGGCATGCGCGTGCTGGGGCTGTCCATCATTACCGACCAGTGTCTGCCCGATGCGCTTCAACCGGCCAGTCTTGCCCAGATCGTGGGCGTCGCCCG
Source organism: uncultured Gemmatimonadota bacterium (assembly GCA_903894655.1). Classification (GTDB taxonomy): domain Bacteria; phylum Gemmatimonadota; class Gemmatimonadetes; order Gemmatimonadales; family Gemmatimonadaceae; genus Gemmatimonas. The sequence continues at coordinate 1,353 of CAITQY010000689.1, read as the reverse complement.
TTCCGCCGAACCCAAGCTGGCCGCCGTTGTGACGGGCGTCATCGCCCGGTTGTGATCACGACGGTCCGCTGGTTCTCCGTCTGCCTGAACGCCCTGAATTACCCGCTCTCATGACTGCACCGCAGGACACCGTCACGTATCCGCTGCTCCCCGATTCGGGCGCTGACGCCTTTGAACAGGAACTGCTTGGCCGCTGGGAGGCCGAGCAACTGTTCGAACAGGCGCAGGCCGCGCGCGCCGGTGCCACGCCGTTCGTGTTCTACGAGGGGCCGCCCACGGCCAACGGGCGCCCGGGCATTCACCATGTGTTCTCGCGCACCATCAAGGACCTCTTCTGCCGCCACCGTGCGATGCAGGGGTACTTCGTGCCGCGGAAGGCCGGGTGGGATACGCATGGCCTGCCGGTGGAGATCGAGGTCGAGAAGGAGCTGCAGCGTGAAGAGGCCGCGCGGCAGGGCGTCGATCCGTCGGAGATCGCGAAGCTTGGTGGCAAGCAATTAATCGAGCAGACCGGCGTGGCGGAGTTCAACCGTCGCTGCCGCGAGAGCGTGTTCAAGTATCGCGGCGACTGGGAGAAGCTGTCGCAGCGCACCGCGTACTGGCTCGACTACAACGACCCGTACGTCACCTACTCGCACAACTTCGTGGAGTCGGTGTGGTGGGCGCTGCGCACGCTGCACGAGAAGTCGCTGCTGGTGCGCGGTCACAAGATCCTGCCGTATTGCGCACGGTGCGGCACCGCGCTGTCCAGCCACGAAGTGGCGCAGGGCTACGATGATGTCGAGGATCCGAGCGTGTACGTGGCGCTCGATCTGCTCGACGAGCAGGGCCACGCGCCGGCGCAGCGGCGTCGCATGCTGGTGTGGACCACCACGCCGTGGACGCTGGTGTCGAACACCGCGCTCGCGGTGCATCCCACGCTGGTGTACGTGGAGCTCCGCAAGAAGACCGGCGCCGAGTGGACGATCATCCTGGCCGAGGCGCGCGTGCCGGGGGTGCTCGGTGCCGACTGGGCCGATCGTTGGGACGTGACCGGGCAGATGACCGGCGCGGAGCTGTCGGGCAAGCGGTATCGCCGTCCGCTGGATTGGGTGCCGTACCCCGACGAAGGCCGCCACGAAGTCATCGTGACGGAAGATTTTGTGAGCGCGGAAGACGGCAGCGGCGTCGTGCACATGGCGCCGGCCTTCGGTGCCGACGACTATGCCGCCGGTCAGCGTCATGGGCTCGCGTTCCTGCAGCCCGTCACGGCGCGCGGTGAGTTCACCGACGAGGTGCCGGAAGTGGGCGGCGTGTTCGTGAAGAAGGCCGACGCGCGCATCATCGAGGTGCTACGCGAGCGCGACGTGCTGT
>CAITQY010000688.1 GCA_903894655.1 uncultured Gemmatimonadota bacterium | reverse complement strand
GCTGTGCACGGCGAAGAACTGCCCGGGCTGACGACCGCCGTCGCCGAAGCTGGTGAGGATTTCCAGCGACTGCCGGTCCATCACGTACACGCGTTCGTTCTTGCCGTCGGCAAGGTACAGGTACTTCTGCGCCGCGTCCTTCGAGAAGGCGATGTCCCACACCGAGCCGTCGCCGCGGGTGGCCGGTGCGATGCGCACCTCCTTCACGAACTTGCCGTCCTTCTGGAACACCTGGATACGATCGTTGGGACGGTCGCACACGTACACCAGTCCATCAGACGTGGGCTCGGCGCAGTGCACGGGATTGCGGAATTGCTGCACCAGCGGTGCCGACGGATCGTATGGGGGAAGGCGCGCGTCGTCGGGCTTGTTGCCGTAGGCGCCCCAGAAGCGCTTGAGCTTCCCGCTGTTCATGTCGAGCACGGCCACCCGCTTGTTGCCGTAGCCGTCGGCCACGTAGGCCTCACCGGCCTTGGGGTCGAAGGTGATCTTGGCCACGCGTCCGAAGTGCGTGCTGTCGTTGCTGGCCGATCCCTGACCGGGCGTGCCGATCTGCTGCAGGAACTTGCCCTCGTGCGAGAATTTCAGGATGTGCGAGTCGGTGGGGCCGTTGCCGCCGATCCAGATGTTGTCCTTGTCGTCCACCGCCACGCCGTGATTCGAGCCAGGCCAGATGTAGCCGTCTCCCGGTCCGCCCCAGCCCTTCACCAGATTGCCGTCGGGGTCGAACTCGAGAATTGGCGGGGCCGACGCGCAGCATTCGCCGATGGGCGGCTTTGCGTTCAGGCCGGCTTCCGTGCGCTGATTCAGCGTGGAATCGCCGCGGTGGATGATGAACACGTGGTCGCGGCTGTCGATGCCGACGCCGATCACCGAACCCAGGATCCAGTGGTTGGGCATGGGCTTTGGCCACACCGGATCGACCTCGAACCGCGGGGCCTGCACTGTCTGCCGGTCGGTGGCCCGAAGCGACGCTTGCGCGACAGCCAGGGCACCGATCGTCAGCGTGAGCGCCGTCCAGCGCAGCGTATTGCGCGTCCTCGTCATCAGCAACTCCATCTAGGGTAAGACCCCGTGTGGATTTCGGGGCGGGATGGTATCTTCGAGCGATTGCGGCGGTGCCGCGAACCCCTCCTTAGTAACGCTGCATCCCCCGCCTGTCCAGAGAATCGCCGCCCGCTTCGCGATGCCCTTTCTCTTCTCCCTGCTTGCCCTGTTGTTGATCCTCGTCCCGGGACGTCGTGCGCAGGCGCATGAAATCCCGGCCACGGTGGTCGTGCGCACCTTCGTGAAGCCCGAAGGCGCGCGGGTGCGCCTGCTGGTGCGGGTGCCGCTGGAGAGCATGCGCGACGTGTCGTTCCCCACACGTGGGGCGGGCTTGCTGGATGTGGTACGGGCTGAGCCCACGTTGCGCGATGCGGCGCAGCTGTGGATCGCCGACGGCGTGCGTCTGCGCGTGGGTGATCGTGCCTTGGGCGCGCCGCAGGTGGTGGCGGTTCGTGCCGCGCTGCCCAGCGATCGCGCCTTCGATTCATACGACGGTGCGCTGCGTGCCGTGCAGTCGTTGCCGCTGCCGGTGAGTACGGACATTCCGGTGGGTCAGGTGATGCTCGACGTGTTGCTGGACGTACCGACGAATGGCGTGATCGTGGACGACGCGACCGACTTGGTGCTCGAGCCGGCGTGGGCGCATCTCGGCGTGCGCACCACCACGGTCGTCACGCTGCTTCTGAGCAGCGGTGCCGAGCGCGTGATCACGTTCGACGGCGATCCGGGCGACGTGCGCCTTGATCCGCGTTGGTGGCAGGCGGCGTGGCGCTTCATGCTCACCGGCATGGTGCACATGTTCAGCGGACTCGATCATCT
>CAITQY010000687.1 GCA_903894655.1 uncultured Gemmatimonadota bacterium | reverse complement strand
CCGTGGATCCGGCATAACGCCGGCATACCTGCGACCCGAATGGCCGTGCGCGAGCCAGTCGGGTCTGGGGGGAACTGCAGAACTTGAAGAGCAGCGACGTACCGTGCAAGCATTCGGCCGAGGCCGACGCCAGTTCGATACCGTACGGGTTGTTCAGCATCCCTCGCGGCACGCTGAACGGTCGAGACGAGTGGAGCGAGTGGGCGAAGAGGGACTCGAACCCCCGACATCCTGCGTGTAAGGCAGGCGCTCTAACCAACTGAGCTCTTCGCCCCGTGTACGTCAGACCCACGTCGTCCGTTGAAAAAATACAACGATTTAGGAGAGCTGTTCCCGCCGCTGGCACAACTTAACCGGATTGTCACATTCGGCAGCGCTGCGGTCCCATCCCTCGCTGCCTCGTGTTCCGCTTATCCCTTCAGAATCGCGAGCGGTACCAGAACGACATATCCGAGTACGAGCAGCAGCGGGGCGATGGTCTCGCCGCCACGGGCGAGGTCCACGTAGCCGACCACCAACGACAGTGCGGCGGCGCCCCAGTACAGCAGGGCGCGAGAGCGGGGCTTATCGATCGAAGTCATGGCGCACGATACCGCCAGACCAAGGAGCACGGCAAGGGCCGGATTCCGATCCGGCGTCGAGCAACGCCTGAAGCGCCGACGCTCGCGCCGCCTCATCTTGGGCGAGGTCCTGGGCCCGCATGGCCTCGAGCTTCCGGCGGTCTCGGCGGCGCCGGCTCACGTACAGCGGCAGCAAGATCACGCCGAACAGTCCGAACACGGCGGAGATGTTGGTCACGAGGGAGAGCGCCCCGTATCGGCTCCGCGTGCGGCTCTTCCAGTGCCTCTCGAACTGCTCACCGGTCATCCCGTAGGCCTGGCGAACTCCCTTCTCCATCGAGCCCGTTGCATTCCAGTAGCTGAGAAAATTGGACAGGCCGTTCACGGGATCGAGCGCCTGCAGTTCGCTCACGACACGATAGGCCATCGCGTAGCTCCACGTCGCTTCGGATGCACCGCCGAAGAATCCCGCCTCCAGCCGATCGAGTGACGGCAACGTGCGCCACACCATGGTCAGCGACGTTTCAAACGCCTCGTCGCGCGTCCACTCGCCGGCCGCCACGCTGGCGTATCCCTCGTCAAACCAGCGGGGGGGCAACCGGCCCATCCGCTCATGCAGCGCCAGATGGGCTAACTCATGCCGAAGGACGACGACGGGATCACCGGCATCGCTGCCCGCCCGACCGCCCTGAAGCACCAGCCGCTGCTCGTCGGGAATGGCGATCGCGGCCCCCCACTCGGGCGCGTGGGGCCCAACCCACTGCCGAAAACGTTCGGCATTTGGGGCCACCGCGATGAGGACGTGCGCCCGGGGACGCGGCAGCCCGGGGAAGGTATCGTTGGCCTGCGCGGCGGTCAGCAGCGTGCGGGCGAGGCGCGCATCACGCCCTTCGGCCACCACCGTGAAACGCCCCGCGTCGAGCCGGAGGCTGGGAGCCGACGGCGACAGCACCGATTGCGCGCGCAGCGGGCCGCCCGGCCTCGCGAACAGGCACAGCCCAAGCGCCGCGATCGCCGCGACCTTCACGATCAGTCGGCGCGCGGTGGTGCTCCGCCCTGCTCTATCTGCCCCAGCAACTCCGCGCAGCGTTTCCCCCATGGACTGAACTTGTTGGCCTCGGCCCCCGAACGCCACGACGCGATCGCGTCACCACGCCGTCCGGCAAACCAGTGCACGCGTCCGAGTTCATACCAGCTCTGCAGCAGGTTGGGTCCGAGTTCGAGCGCCTTCCGGAAAAACGTTTCGGCATCGTCGTACATCTCACGCTCGCGATAGACCATGCCCAAATACAGATGGGCATACAGCGTGGCTTTCCGGTCGAGATCGAGTCGGATTACGCGCGCGAGCTGCTCGATCGCCTCACCGTACCGCCCCTGACGCAGACCGATGTAGCCCACGTTCGCGCTCGCCATCGCGTGCTCGGGATCGCGCGCAAGGACCTGCTGCAAGGTGGCGAGCGCGCCGTCATACTGCTGCTGCATCATCTGCGCCCACCCCAGCAGGGTCTCGGCCTCGTTACTCCCCGGGGCCAGCTCCAGGGCCCGTCGCAACGCCACCTCCGCCCCGGCCGGGTCGCCAAGCGACAGCTTCGACCAGCCTTTCTCGATGAACGTGGAGGCGCCGAGATGATCGACCCGTCCCGAACCGGAGAACGTGGCCGCCCCCGTGGAGGGTTTGGCCGAAGCCGTCGCACCGTCGAGCTGTTTCCAGCGCTCCACCAACGACTTCACGCTGGCCTTCAACGCGAGCGCAGCCGTGGCGGCCGCATCCGCGTCGCGAAAGAGGGTGATAATCTGCTGCTTCAAGCGCTCGCGCTCATCCGGCGCTGGCTCGGCGGCCAGCGCATTGTCGATCGCATCGAAGCGCGTCTGTAGGTCGGAGCCGGTTAGCGACATGGCACGCTCATTCCACGAAGTCAGCGGAGAAGTCGAACGAGATCGAGCACGAGCTCGAGAACACTACTGCCACCACGCGTAAAGCGGCGATGGCGCCGGTGCAATGCGCATCGATCACGCGCTCTTCTTCCCGCGGTGGTCGGCCGTCCCCTGCCCCGCCACGAGACGCGCGATCGCCGCCGGCAAGTCCGCGAGTGCGACGATTTCGTCGGCGCCGGCCACGCGCAGCGCGGCGTCAGGCATCCCGGGAATCACGCACGAGCTGTGCTCCTGCACGACGGCGAGTCCACCGGCCCGTCGAATCGCCAGCAGACCGTTCGCGCCGTCGCGCCCCATGCCCGTGAGCACCACGCCGAGGCAGGCCGCGCCGTAGCAGCGCGCCGCCGACGTGAAGAGCCGATCGGCCGCCGGTCGCACCCCCCATTCCGTAGGCTCCTGATCGAGCAGCGCGGAGGGTGCGTAAGGCGTGCCGCCCACCTGCAGGTGAAAGCCGCCGGGTGCCACGTACACATGGCCCGCGAGCAACGGCTCACCGTGCATCGCCTCGTGCACCGCCAATCGCGAGATCCCGTGCAATCGGTTCGCGAGGCTGGCCGTGAACCCCGCCGGCATATGCTGCACGATGAGCACCGCGGCATGCGCAAAGCGTGGCAACAGGGGAATGAGTCGACTCAGCGCCGCCGGGCCACCCGTCGATGCAGCAATGCACACGACGGAGGTCGCACGCGCCGGCGAGCGCAGGCTGTGGTCGTGCGCCGAACCGCGAGCAACCCTCTCCGCCGGCACGAATGTGGGCGGCAGCGTCGCCCCGCCGAGCACCGTCACCGATGCGGCCGCGCGCAACGCCTCGAGCAGCTGATCGCGCACGAGTTCGAGGTCGAGACTGATCGCGCCTGACGGTTTCCGCACGAACTCCACCGCCCCGCGATCGAGCGCGCGCAGCGTGGCCTCCGCACCGCCGTCGCTACCGCCCGCGCTCAGCATCACGACCGGCCGCGGCCACTCCCGCATGAGCCGATCGAGACAGGCCAAGCCGTCGAGGTTGGGCATGTCCACGTCGAGCGTGATCAGATCGGGAGTGAGCAGCGGCATCTGTCGCAGCGCGTCCAGTCCATCACGCGCGGTCCCGACCACCTCGAACTCGCCGCTGGATGCCACGATGTCGCTGACGAGCCGGCGCATGAACGCGCTGTCGTCCACCACGAGGACGCGGCGGCGCCCGTGGATCTGACTGGTGAGCACGTCGACGTGATCGGACCGCATCATACCGCGCCACCAACCAGGGCGTTGTCGCTGGGGGCAACCGGAACGGACTCCGACGGCGTCGCGCGGCGCATCGCATCGAGATTTGCGCGCACAATCGCGTTATCCGGGGCGAGCGCCAGCGCCTGCTCCCACGCGGCCTGTGCCTCGGCCAGTGCGCCGCGACGGTAGTGCACATTCCCGAGCTTGAGATACACATCGGGCCCGTGCGACGGCATCAATCGCACCACGCGTACGAATGACTCGAAGGCTTCATCGTAGCGCTGCGCGCGGTACAAGTAGTCACCGAGGTTCTTGTGCAGATGCGCGCAGTTCGCGTCTTCGAGTAACGCGTGCTCGATCGTACGGGCGGCCAGTTCGTAACTGCCGCGCCGCTCGTGCACGACGGCCAGATTGTTGTGCAACGCAGCCGCGTGCGGATGCAGCGTGAGGCCTTCTTCCAGCACCACCGCCGCCCGCGCCGTGTCGCCGCCAAGGGCGGCGGCCAGTCCGGCCACATGAAACCAGGCGGCGGACGGCTGTCGGGCGCCCCATGCCGTGCGCGCCTCGTTCAACGCCGACTCGACGCCGACCAGGTCGCCCAGGCGAAGCGCGAGCGTGGCCCGGGACAGGGCGATCCGCGGGTCAGGCGCGACGACGCGGCGCGTGGCCTCATCGAGGAACCCTGCGGCCGCGACGAGGTCGCCGCGCTGTTCGCACACAAAGGCGAGATTGTGCAGCACGGCCGCGGGCGCATCGGGCTCCTGCGACGCGCGCAGGAACGTCGCGTAGGCGCCCGCCCAGTCCCCCCGACGCAGCTGAACGAGTCCCAAATGAAAGCGCGATACCCCGTCGGCTTCCCGCAGCTCGAGCACACGACGGAATTCGCGCTGCGCTTCGTCGAGCATGCCGGTACGATAGAACGCGATGCCGAGATTACGGTGCTCGGCCACGCGGCTCTCCGGTGGCGGCACGCGCTGCGCCGCACTCCGACCCACGCGCTGCACGTAGCCGGCGGTGAGCAGGCCGAACACCGCCTTGCCGACTTCGAACTCGCCGAGGCCCGAACGCTCGATCACGGCGTTGAGATCCTGCGTGCCGTCGAGGAACAGCCGGATGCGCTCCTGCGTCGCGCTCAACGGAACCTCACGCTGCGCGAGCCGCGGACCATCGAGTTCGAAGATGAGATCGAGGCTCGGCACCTTCTGCGCAATCTGCGTCCACTCATCGACACGGCGTGCGCCTTCCAGCAGCAGCGAGTCGGCACTCATTGACACGAGGGCTGTGTCGGTCGCGTCCTCGGTCTCCGGCTCGAACGTGAACGACCCGAGCGACCAGCTGAAGAGGTGGTAAACGGCCTCCTCAACCTGCGTCCGATACGCGCTGACGAGCACCTCACGTGCGAGGAGTCCCGGTGCCAACAGCGCGTGGGCAAGCTCTCGATCATCCTGCGGCGCACGGGCAGCGGTGACGCGCGCGAGATCATCAGGCGTGATCGCGCCAATGCGAACGAGTCGGTCACCGAGCCGATCGCGACGATTCACCAGCTCGGCGTGCACGATGCGGCCACCCGCGAAGTGCACGGTCCCGAAGCTGCCCTCGCGCGCGACGCTGAGGCATCCCGTCTTCTGCCCGAGCGCCAACAGCTGCAGCACGTCGGCCAACGAGGCCTCGCTGAGATTTCCGCGGATCGCCATTACCGGTACTCCTCGATCAATCGTCCGCCGAGGTCCGGCCAGTGCCACATGGTCTTCTCCCGATCCTCAAAGAAGCGATCCAGTTCCCCTGGGGCGCGCTCCACGAGCTGCTCCACGCGGTGGCGTTCGCGCGACTGCAGCGCCACCACGAGGCCGCCCTCGAAGCGCGACCGTAGCCGGTCGGCGAGTTCGGGCAGTTCCCGGGGCGTGTGCTTGCTGGTGAGCACGATTTGCGAACCGCGCTCGTACAAGTGGTTGAACAGGTGAAAGAGTTCTTCCTGGGTGCGCTCCTTCCCCGAAAGCGCCTCGACGTCGTCGAGGATGAAGACATCGGCGGCGCGGAAGCGCAGGCGCCAGCGCTCCATCCCCCCTTCCTGCATCGCGGCGATCAACTCCTCCACGAACGCACTCGCCGAGAGGCAGGCCACGGCGGCGCGGGGGCGCATGGCATTGCCGAGGGCGTGGGCAAGGTGGGATTTTCCGCTGCCCGTCGGGCCGCAGATGAAGAGCGGATTGTAGCGGGTTCCCGGGTTCATGATCACCGAGTCGATCGCTTTGACGGCCAGCTGATTCGCGCTGCGGATGTCGAGGCGATCGCGTGTGAACGCCGGCGACGGGGCGGGCAACGGCAACGTACTGGCCATCGCGCGCTCCACCAGCTGCTGCGCCAGCGGAATCGAGGCCACATCGCGGAACGCGGCGTGCCCCCGCAGTGCCGGATCGAAACTGCCTGCCTGCGCTTCCAGACGGCGCAGATGGTCGACCGCGGCGCTGAACGTGGCGATCAACCCATCGACGTCGGGGGCGGTGGGCAAACTCATAGCCCGTTCAAGCACGGCGATGTTATAGCCCTGACTCGTCCAGCGTGACATCGCCTCGCCTAGCGCGACGCGCCACGGTTCCACCCGCGTCTCGACTTCCTGCATCACGTCGGCGAGGAACCCCTCATAGTCGCTGCCGTCCGGGATAATCGCTTCGAGCCGTGGCGGGCGCGATGAGACCGACACCAACACCGACACCGGCACCGGCGCGGGCGCGGGCGACGCCCGCTCGCCCAGCACGGCCCGCACATCGGGGGGCGCGACCGGTGTTCCCTCGAGCTGCTGAAAGGCCGAGAGTTTGTTGAGCGCGCCCTTGAGCTCGCGGACATTGCTGAAGGCGAGACGCGCCACCTCGTTCAACACGCCGTCGGCGAACTCTACGCCGCGCGCGCCCGCCACATTGCGCAGGATGGCCAGACGCATCTCGTAGTCGGGCGCACCGACGTCGACCACCAACCCCCCGATGAGTCGCGAGAGCAAGCGCTGATCGACATCAGGAATCTCGGAGGGCTGCCGATCGCTGGTGAGCACCAGCTGCCGGCCCGCTCCCTGCATGATGTTGAACAGGCGCAGCAGTTCCGACTGTGTCTCCCGCTGTCCGGTGAGAAACTGCACATCGTCGAGAATCAGCAGCTCCACCGGCTGATAGTGCTCGACGAACAGCTGTCCCTGTCCGCTGGCAATCACACGATGGAGATGCTCGGCGACCTCTTCGCCCGAGGTGAACTCGACGCGTAGGTCGGGATTGGCCGCGCGCGCCTGATGCGCGATCGCCGCTACGAGGTGAGTTTTGCCGCGCCCGGAGCCGCCGTATACGAACAGCGGATTGTAGCTGCTGCCCGGCGCCTCGGCCACGGCGCGCGCGGCCGACACCGCGAGACGATTCGACGATCCGACCACGAAGGTGTCGAAGCGGTAGTTGCCATCGATCGGACCGCTCATGCGCCCCTCATGCGTCACCGCCGGCCACGCCGGTGAGCACGTCCGTAGTCACCAGACCGGTGTGCAGCGCGGGTGTGAACGCGGGCGTGCGCAACGCGCGGGCGGCCCGGTGCGCGGTCTCCGTGCCATCATCCGCACCGAGCCGCTTGAGCACCCGCATGCCGAGTGACCGCAGCGTGTCGAATACGCCCGGGCCATTCAGCGCGTCGCCGGCGAACTCGGGCACACCGCGGAAGTTCAGCGCCACCGACAGCTCGGCCGTACTGGCGGCCAGCGAGGCGGGCAGGTCCTGCTTGTTGTACTGCATCACGATGGGCAAATCGCGCGCGTCGACGCCGTGCTCGGCGAGATTCGCGTGCAAGTCCTGCAGGCTTTCGAGGTTGTCGTCCCAGCGATGCCGCTGACTGTCGGCCACGAACGCAATCCCGTCGGCGCCTTGCAGCACGAGCTGTCGGATGGCGCGGTAGTACGGCTGCCCCGGCACGGTGTACAACTGAAAGCGGACGCGATAGGCGCCCACGGTGCCCAGATCGACGGGGAGATAGTCAAAAAAGAGCGTGCGCTCGCGACGGGTGGCGAGCGACGTGAGCTCACCGACCTGCGTGCCCGGCAACGCCGAGTGCAGATACGAGAGGTTCGTCGTCTTGCCAGACCGTCCCGGCCCGTAGTACACCAACTTGCAGGTGATCAGCCGTGTGGCATGATCGACAATGGGCATACGCCCGCTCCTCTCCTCGCCGCCGATGTCGCCGCACCCGATGGGCGCGAGGCCATCGCATGTCTCCTACGCCGTTACGGATGCAGCAGCGCGTGCAACCGGGCCGTGAGCGCCATGGCTTCGCGCACACGATCTGCGTCAGCGAGCGGCTCCGGGCACCGGAGGGCAGCGGTCCAGTGCGTCATCGCGTCAGCGAAGTCACCACGTCGGGCCGCTTCGTCACCGAGCCGGCACAACGCAGTGGCATCGGCGCGCGGTGCAATTCCGGCCGTCTCCCCTCGCGGCAAGGACGGTTCAGCGGCCTCTGAGGCAACCGGGGGCGATGCCAAAGGCGACGCCGATGGCGATGACAAAGGCGACGCCATCCCCGGGGGGTGCCGGCGGGGCAATCCCTCAGCGGAAATCACCCCCAACTCCACGGGATCAAAGAGCGAATCCTCATCATCGCCCGCCGACGACTCGTCGCGGGTGGCCGACGAGTGCCGCGTGTGCGCCGCGGCGGGAATCCAAAGATCGCCAACGATCTCGGGCCCCTCGGGCCCCTCGGGGGCCGGAATGGCCGCCGTGGTGGGAGGGGTCGGATTCCGCCGCGGTACCACCGGCCCTTCTCGGATCGTCAGCAGCCCGGCACCGATGAGTCCGTGCACGTGCTCCGCCACCTCGAGTAGGTCGCGCCCGAGCGCGTCCGCCAACCCCAGCAGGTCACGCTGCCCATCAACGCGGGTGAGGATCTCCCACTGAGCGGGCGCGAGCCGCAGCAGCGGCAACTGCTGCGGTTCGACGTCCACAAATGCCGGAACCACGCGCGAATGCGGCACCCGGTCTTCGATCCGCGCCCAGACCTCTGCCCGTTGGGCGGCCTCCAGCAGCAGCGGTTCGATGGCCAAGCGGATCGGAGTGCCGGTGGGGGCGTGCTCGTGGGCCGGTGCGAACCGGAACGCCCCGTCGCGCCAGAGCAGGAGGTCGAGCATGACCGCTTCGACCTCGCGCGCGTCGTGGGCCATACGCGGGCGCAGGGCTCCGGACGCCTCAGACGCGCTCCACGCTCCCGCGTTGACCACGCTGCCGTGCTGGAACTGCACCGCGGCGCGTCGGCCCTGCAGCGCTGCTTCAAGATGCAGCACCCCCGACTTGCGACTCAGCGCGAGCAGCTGCAACAGCTCGGCGAGGCCGAGCTCACGAAGACGGCCCTCGAGACTCATACCACGCTCGTGTGACGCGCACACGTGTGACGCGCACGCATGTGACGCGCACTCATGCGACGCGCGCCGGATCGCAGGGGGCACCGCTGCCGTACACGGCGTGTGACACCGCATGGCGGGCGCGCTGCACGAAGGCATCTACGTCATTGGTCTGGGCGAGACCGGCCCAACGCGCAAGCGCATCGCGCGTACGCGACTGCTGCGCCAGGAGCACACCGTCGAACCAGAGTGCGCCCGTGTTGTCCGGGTCATGACGCAGCACACGGTCCACCACGATGCGCGCGTCGTGGGGACGCTCTTCGCCGACGAGCACCTCGATGAGCAGCTGGAGCGCGTCCACATCAGTCGGCCGGCGTTTCAGCACGTCGACGAGAATCCAGCGAGCCTCGGCGTGGCGTCGCGCGTCGCGATGGACGCGCGCCAGTTCGAGGACCGCGTCACGCCAGTTCGGCACCGCGGACAAGGCCGCCACCAGTTCGAGGCGCGCCGCCAACAGATCGCCGCGCTCCCGCAGCAGACGGGCGATCGCCACCCGCGCCGTCGGTCGCGCCGGATCATGCGCCAAGGCGCGCCGATAGAAACCCAACGCCAGGGCCTCATCGCGCATCAGGATCGCGGCGTCGCCGGCGAAGTGCAGCAGCGCGGCACTGGTGACATCCTGTCGCAGCAAGCGGAGCAGAGCGGCCCGCGCCGTCTCGGCGCTGGCCGGGTGGCGCTCGACATCTGACGCGGCGGCGAAGGCGAACACGGCCAGTACTTCTGGATGATGCGGCCACACGGCGCCGGCCCGCTTGAGCGTTGGCAGCGCTTCGACGCCGCGCCCCAGCAGGCAGAGGGAGCGTGCCTCACCCAACGTGGCACGTTGCCAGATCCCTTGCCCCGCGGGCTCCATCTCGGCCACCGAGGGCGCCTCGACCAGCAGGCGCGCCCGTGCATACCGCTCGAGCGCTTCGCCGTGCACGGTGCGAGACGCATAGCCATCCGCTTCGTCGCAAGCCCGCGCGGCGTCGGAGAGCGCCCGCGCGAGCGGATCATGGCCGGTCCCGTTCACGGGCCGTGCGTCGCGCGGTGCAACGGCCCCTTCCGGCGGCTGCTCCGGGAGGAGCGCCGCCAGATCATCCACCGGCAGCACGATCCCGCGCAGCGGCGATCCCCCCCGCACCGCCAGCAACTCAAGTGGACCGACGGCATCCGGACACTCATGCTGCAGGTCGATCGCGACTGACAGGCGCGACACGGTACGCATCGGCGCGTACTTCATCGCCTGCTGCGTTTCACGCGCAGCGCCATCGGTGTCGCCGAGCCGTTCGAGCACACCCGCCAGACCAAAGCGCGCCTCGGCGTGCGACGGGCGACAGTCGATCGCCGTCAGCAACGCATCGCGCGCCTCCTCCGTGCGCTCCAGCGCATGCAACACCGTACCCATCATCTTCCACGATTCAGCGTCACGTGGGTGAAACGCCACCAGTTCGCGCAGCACCCCAAGCGCCGCGAGCGGGTCGCGATGCTCAGCCAGCCAGCGCGCCAGATTCAGCCGGGCCACGATGAGCGTGGGATCGAGCTCGGACGCCCGCATGAACGACTCGCGCGCGGCACTGTGATCGCCGAGATCGTCGAGGGCGACACCGAGGTTGTTGTATGCCAGCGCGTACCGCGGATCGATGCGCAGCGCCCGGCGATAGCTGTCGGCGGCGCCATGCACGTCGCCGGATTGGTGCATCGCCACGCCATGCTCGTTCCACAGTCGCGGTTGCTCGTGCCGCGCGAGCAGCGCGTCATACCGGACACGCGCTTCGTCGAATCGACCCGTGATGAGGTCGAGTTCACCGAGCGCATGCTCGGCCAGACGCGCGTCTTCGCCGCCGGCCAGCGCCCGTTCGAACTCACGTCGGG
>CAITQY010000686.1 GCA_903894655.1 uncultured Gemmatimonadota bacterium | reverse complement strand
TACTGCTCGATGCCGTACTCCTTGATGTACCCGTGCCCGCCGAGCGTCTGCAACGCGATGTTGGTGTTGTCGAACCCCTTATCGGTGAGGAACGCCTTGATCACGGGCGTCATCAGGGCCACGAGATCTTCGGCCGCTTCACGCACGGCGGGGTCGGCATGACGATGCTCGAGGTCGATGCGAATGCCGACCCAGTACGCCAGCGAGCGCATGCCTTCGTTGAACGCCTTGATGCGCAGCAAGCCTTTGCGCACATCCGGATGCACGAGAATGGAATCGGCCGGCCCCGAGGGGTTCTTGGGGCCCGTGAGCGATCGCCCCTGCAGCCGGTCCTTCGCATACGACAGGGCGTTCTGATACGCGACTTCGGCCAACCCCAAGCCCTGCAGGCCCACCGCCAAGCGCGCGCCGTTCATCATAACAAACATCGCGCGCATGCCCTTGTGCGGCTCGCCGACCATCCAGCCCGTGGCGTCCTCGAAGTTGAGCACGCAGGTGGCCGACGCCTTGATGCCCATCTTGTGCTCGATCGATCCCACCGTGACGCCGTTGCGCGCGCCCGGCGTGCCGTCCGCGTTGGGGAGATACTTGGGCACCAGAAACAGCGAGATGCCTTTCGTGCCGCTCGGCGCATCGGGCAACTTGGCGAGCACGAGGTGCACGATGTTTTCCGTGAGGTCGTGATCGCCCGCGGAGATGAAAATCTTGGTGCCGGTGATCGTGTACGCTCCGTCGGCAGACGGCATCGCCTTCGTGTTGATGATGCCGAGATCGGTGCCGGCGTGCGCCTCGGTGAGGCACATGGTGCCGCCCCAGGTGCCGTCGATGAGCTTGGGGAGGAAGCGATCCTTGAGTTCGTCCGATCCGTGGCTCAGCAGGGCGCTCACGGCACCGTGTGACAGCCCCGGGTACATGCTGAACGACAGGTTCGCGGAGCAGAGCATCTCCTCCATCACGAACCGGACCGACTCGGGGAGCCCCTGTCCGCCGTACTGCGCATCGGCCGACACGCCGGTCCAGCCCCCCGCCGCGTACTGCGTGTACGCCTCCTTGAAGCCGCGGGGGGTGCGCACCTGGCCGTTCTCGTACGTTACCCCTTCCGTGTCACCGCTCTGGTTGATCGGAAAGAGCACCTCCTCGCAGATCTTGGCGCCCTCCACGAGTACGGCATCGATCAGGTCGGGCGTCGCGTCCTCGAACCCGGGAAGCGCCGCCAACTGCGCGACATCATGCACGTCATGCAGCAGAAAGCGGATGTCGTCGAGTGGGGCCTTGTAGGCAGGCATAGGCGGGCGTCCTCCGGGCGGGAAAACAGCGAGGGGTGATCAACTCCCGTGGAAGCTGGGGCGAAATCGGAACGCCGGCAAGCCCCAATTGCGACGCAACCGTCATGTTTTGAAGCCATGGGTCTTTCCGTATACCCTTCGGGAGCTTTTTGTACGTGGCGAGCGTAAGAACGTCAGCCCCTGATCGCCGATTCCTCTCGAGACCGGACAATGATGAAGCAGTTTCTGACCGCCGTCGCCGCCAACCTGCTCACGATCGCGATCTGCGTGGTGGGCGGCATCCTGCTCATCGTCGGCATCGCCGCCTCGGCCGGATCGAAGGAACCCGTGACGGTAGCCGAGGGCTCGGTGCTCGTGATCGATCTCGAGCGCGCCTTGTCCGATCGCCCGGCGGAAACGCCGCAAGGATCGTTTCTCGACGATGCGCTCTCGGGCGGACGCGGCGACGCCATCCCACTGCGCGCCGCGACGATCGCCCTCAAGGCCGCCGCCGACGACGACCGGATCAGCGGCATCCTCCTGCGCGGCTCCATCTCCGCCGACGGCTATGCCTCGGGCTTCGCCGCCCTGCGCGAACTGCGGGCCGCGATCGCCAGCTTCCGGCTGTCGAAGAAGCCGGTGCACGCGTACCTCGTGAACCCGGACACGCGCGACTACTACCTCGCCTCGGCCGCCAGCGTGGTCACGATCGATCCGTTCGGATCGCTGGCCATGCCGGGCCTCGTGTCGGAACAGCTGTTCTTCACGGGCATGTTCGAGAAGTTCGGTATCGGCATGCAGGTGAGCCGCGTCGGCCGTTTCAAAGCCGCGGTCGAACCGTTCACCCGGAAGGACATGAGCCCCGAGAATCGGTTGCAAACCGAATCGTATCTCGGCGATCTGTGGAGCGAAGTGAAGCGCGGGGTCGCGCAGAGCCGCGGCATCGATACGCTGGCACTGCAGGCGCTGATCGACAGCCAGGGCATCATCCTTCCGGACGAGGCGAAAGCCGCCAAATTGGTCGACCGCGTGGCGTACTTCGACGATGTCCTCGACGATTTACAGAAACTCGCCTCGGCCGCCCGCGCCGCCGACGGCGCGGCGCCGAGCCCCAAGGACAGCGCGCGGGCGGCGGAGATGGCGACGTTACTCGATCGTCCCACGCTGCCACAGATCACGCTCGGCGACTACGCACCGATCGCGGTGGCGAAGGATCGCAGCTTCAGCGCCAGCCAGACCATCGCGGTGGTCTACGCCGAAGGCGACATCGTGGATGGGGAAGGTGGCGACGGCACGATCGGCGGCACGGCGCTCTCGCGCGAGCTGCGGCGCGTGCGCAACGACAGCAAGGTGAAAGCCGTCGTGCTGCGCGTGAACAGCCCGGGGGGCAGCGCCATCGCCTCCGAGCAGATCCAGCGCGAACTGACATTGATCCGGAAGCAGAAGCCGATCGTGGTGTCGATGGGTACGGTAGCGGCGAGCGGCGGCTACTGGATCAGCACGGCGGCGGCGCGCGTGTTCGCGCAACCGAACACGATCACCGGGTCGATCGGCGTGTTCTCGCTTGTGCCGAATATCAAGGTGCTCGCCAATCGGAATGGCGTCACGTTCGACACGGTGAAGACCGGACGCTACGCCGATCTGTTCTCGATCGCACGTCCACGCTCGGAGGCCGAACTGGCCGTGCTGCAGCGCGGGACCGATGCGGTGTACGAAGCGTTTATCGCGCGCGTGTCGACGGCGCGCAAACTCAGCACCGACTCGGTGCGCGTAATCGCCGAAGGGCGCGTGTGGTCGGGCGAAGATGCCATGCGGATCGGCCTGGTGGACTCCATCGGCGGGCTCGATGCCGCGCTCAAGAGTGCAGCATCGCTGGCCAAGATCACCGGCGATTACGACGTGCGCGAATACCCGCGCGTGAAGAGTGCCACCGAGAAGCTGACCGACTTGATCGAACGGAAACCGACCCCGGTGGCAGCGGCAATCGGGGCGGCCACGAACCCCGGCGCGAGTGCGCTCCTGTCGGGTCGCGGCCCGGCCAGTTCACTCGCCCGTGACATCACGCATGAACTCGACGTGCTGCTGCGCTACAACGATCCACGCGGGGTGTACGCGCGCATGCCGTTTGTACTACGCATCCGCTAATACTCGGAACTCCAAACTTGGACTCAAAACTCAAGACTCACGTGAGTCTCGAGTTTTGAGTCGAAGTTTAGAGTCGTGAGTTACTGACGCCTTACTCAGGCCGGAATGAATTCACGACCCGTAGGCGTTCGGTCCACATGGCGCGTGCGGCACGCGCGGTGGCGAGCGTGGCTTCGGCCAGCGCAATGCAGGCCGGAAGATTCTTCGCCGTCACGTCGCCGAGCGCCCACTCGGCCACCTTTTCACGCGACGTGGCTTCGGTCACGCGCTGCGCGTAGCGCTCGGCGTGCGGACGACTCCAGGCCGCGACCGGACGGTCGTCATCGATGCCGTACAGGCTCCAGATGCCGTCGTGCACGGGGATAAAGTCGAGGAGAAATCCGTCAAAATCCTCTGGAACGGTCGTCGTGGCGCTCATGTCGGCGGGTCTGGAGGGAAACTGGCCTGGGTAGCGGGCGGGAAGGAACAATAATGGAAGCGCGTAGGCGGTGATGCGGGTTCCCGTAACGACCACCCTCGTCCTCTCGATTTCGGGGCAGAGCGCACCACCCAAGGCGTCCGCCACATCGTCCGCCAAGCCGTCTTTGACCACGCCGAACCGGTCCAGTTCGCGGGCTTCAAGCTGTTCTACAAGAACGACCGGCGTTCGGGGAGCACAATGATGACACCGCGCGACCTGCTCGCGCTCACGCCGAAGCCGTTGTACATCCAGTATCAGTGACCCGCGACCAACTCACTCGGCCTGAATGCGCATCACGAACGTGAGACGCCGCGGCAATCCGGGCTCGAAGTAGCGTGAGCGCGTGGCATTGATCACCACCGAGCCGGCGTAGCGGCGATCGAACATGTTTTCGATGCCGAGCGTGGGCTCGAGTCGTACGTGGCCCAGGCGTGGAGCCGTGTAGCCGGCGCGCACATTCCACGCCGCGTAGCCAGCGGCGAACACCGTGCTCGCATCGTCGGCACTCACCCGCGACGATGCGGTGCCATCGATGGTGGCAAACCAGCCGGCACGACGGGCCGTGACATACGCCTGCAGCAGGTGCGCGGGAATGCCCGGAATCACCTTGCCATCGTAGTTCGCGGTGCCAACGCGGTATGTATCGAAGGCGAAGCGCGACCACGTGTGCGACACCCCTACGTCGAACACCGATGTCGAGGCATTGAGGTTGGTTTCGACGCCCTGCCGCGAGGTGCGCCCCGCGTTGCGGAAGGCGCGACGTCCCGGCTGATTCGGCACGTCGAAGGGCACTAGTTCATCGAGCACGGTGGCACGAAACAGCGCCACGTCGGCACGCAGCCGTGACCAGAGCATGCCCTGCACGCCGACTTCGGCCGTGCGCGTACGCTGGGGATCGAGCAACGCGTTCAGGCCGGCCGCGCCGTTGTCCTGATTGGTGAGTTCAGTGATCGTGGGCGTTTCGAAGGCCGTGCTGAGGTTCGCGTACACCGACAACACCGGTCGCGCGCGCCACGAAATGCCGAGCATCGGACTCACCGCACTGAGCACACGCTCGCCGGAGTCGTTGAGATTGGTCGCGGTGATGAAGCGGTCGCGCACCACAAAGTTCACGCGGTCGTATCGCAGCGCCGCACTGGCGAAGAGCCGATGTGGCGCCTCCACCTCGGCCCGCACATAGCCGCCCAGCCCACCCACGCGTTCCTGCTGGTTGAGGCGAACGGAGCCCCGCTCGTTGCCGGGTTTCGGACAGAGCGTGGTCGCCGGTGCGGTGGCCGCGAGGGTGGCGCAGTTCTCGAAATTCAGGCGATCGTCGACCTGCCGTTGCGCATCGACGCCACCACCGAGCCGCACGGGCCACGGCAGCCGCGTCGTGCGAAAGGCGCCATGCAGCGACCCACCGGCCACGTGCCGATCCACCGCGACGACGGCAAACGGGAGCGGATTGTCGAGCGTCCGCGTGCCCACGAAGAGCGACGCATTGAGCGTATTGGCGCCGTCGCCGCGCGCCGCCAACAGCGAGAGCTGTGAGTGCTCCACCGCTTTACGGGAACGCCGCGTGATGTTCAACGAATCGGGCAGTCGCGGATTGCGCGCCAGCTCCGCCGCCGTGAGCGCCCCGGTGTTTTCGGCGCGAGGTGTGTCGTAGCGGGTGCCTTGTACTTCGAGTCGCGTACCGGCCACCGTGGCGAGGGCGCGGGCAAACGCACTGGTGGCGTCGAGATGCGACCACTGCCGCGGACCGTCGCCGGTGGTCCGCGTGACGGAGCCGAGCCATCCCCCACCCTGCACCACTCCAGTCGTGTCGCGACGGCTGCCGGACGCGAGCACCGAGCCGCGCCGCAAGCCACCGCCATCCCACACGCGGGCATCGATCGCGAACGGACGCGCCGCCGGTGCACGCGACCGGAAATCGATGACCCCGCCGGCCGCGTTGCCGTAGAGCGCGGCCGCCGTGCCACGAATGACGTCCACCCGACTCACCGACTCGAGGTCGAGCCAATCCAGGGGTGTCTGCCCATCGGGAAGCGTGAGCGGGATCCCGTCGCGTAGCACGCGTACGCCGCGCACGCCAAACGCCGAGCGCGCGCCGAAGCCGCGAATGGCGATCCGCGGGTCCTGCGACGGATTAGCGCGATCCTGCACCTGCACGCCGGGTACGCCAAGCAGCAGATCGCCGACACCGCTCCGCCGCAGCGCCGGGCGGTCGTCGATCGTGGCGCGCGACCACGCGAAGGGCAATTCGAGCGGTGAGCGGGCGGCATCCCGCGTG
>CAITQY010000685.1 GCA_903894655.1 uncultured Gemmatimonadota bacterium | reverse complement strand
GCAGGAAATCGGCGTCGAACTGTTTGCGGGCGGCGAGTTCTTTCTCGATGTTGAACAGCTCGGATTTGAACGCGGACGTGGCGAAACTCTCGACGGTGGACCCGACGTTCGGCGCGCTGTTGCGGTCTGCCCGCTGCGCGTCGCTGAGTTGCGCGGCGACACGGGCGCGGACGCCCTGTAGCGCGGTCGTGCTCTGGTCTTGGTAGCCGGCGCCGGTGCGCTCGATGGCTGAGGAGAGCATCTTCGCCACCTCGGCGATGGCCTCGGCTGCGACCACGCCGCCCTCGGCCAGACTCGCGCCAGCGTCCTTGCCCGAGTCCTGCACTTTCTTGGCGCCATCCCCCACGGACGCGCCGGCGGATTTCCCGGCGTTGGCGAGCTTCGTGGCGTCCTCGGTGAAGTCCACGGCGTTGAGTTCGTTAACGACGGTCTGCTGCTCGGCAATCGCGGCGTCCCACGCGTCGCCGAAATCTTTCTTGAAGGTGCTGGGCGAGGTCTTCGCGATGGCTTCGGTGATGCTGTCGCCGATGCCCTTGCCGCTGCTCTTGAAGTCTTCGAGGTTGCCCACGTTGATCTCGAATTTCGACGGGAGGACTTTGTTGATGAGGCCGGCGATACCCTTGACCGCATCCACCATCGCGTCCTGAAAAACATTCGTGACGCCGGTCAATGCGCCCTCGAAGACAGCCCAAATCATCTGCCCGCCCTCGGTGATCGCGTCCACGATGCCCCACCCGAAGTTTGAGACGACGCCGACGAGCTGCATCCCCATTAGTTTCAGCCCCTCGGTGGTGCGGAAGTTCACGACGATTTCACCCGCCCAGATGGTCGCCTTGCGCTTGAAGTCGTCAATGGCGTCGCCGGCCTTGTCGAGCGCCGCGATGGTGGTCGTGGACATCACCTGCCCCGCCTCCTGCGCGCCCTTGGTGACGCCGGGGAGGCCGACCTCGCCCAGCTCTTTCAGCGACCCCATGAGCCGCGGCCCGACCTTGGCGCCGAGCAAATCAGCCACGGCGGAAAACGCCTCATTGCTGTTTTTCGCGCCGGCTGCACCCTTGGCGATGGCGGCATACTGCTCGGCCAGCGGGAGTTTGATGAGGTCGGCCGACGCGAGGCCGAGCTTTTTCAGCGCGGCTTCGGCCTTCACGTCACCCTCGGCGGCGCTGATGACGGCGATCTTGGTTTTCTCCAGCGCCTTCGCCAGCTCCTCGTTGCTGACGCCGTTTCTCTTGTGCTGGGCCTGCAATGCCTGGAGTGATTCGACGTTGATCCCGATATTCGCCGACGCGTCCGCGAGCGACCCGGCCAACTCCATTGCGCCCTTGCTCAGGGCGACAAACGCGCCGACGCCAGCCGCGGCGCCGAGTTTGGCGAAGTCCTCGGCGAAACTGAGCACGCTGCGCTTGAGGGATTTCAGCTCGGTTTTGACGCCGCTTGAATCCATGCCGAAAATTGCAGTCAGCGAGAAATCTGCCATAACCTAGGCGGCGGCGTCACGTTGCGCGGGTGCGGGCGCCTGCAGGTGCTCGCGCCAGATTTCAGCCTCGGCCGGCGTCATCAGGACCGCCTTGCCCGCGGTCGCGTGGTGGATGAGTTCGCGGTAGTGCTGCGCCACCTGTTTCATCGGGAGCGCGGAGGTTTCGGCGAAGCTCATGCCGAGTTCGCGGCGGAACAGGTTCAACAGGTGCGCCTGATTCGCGAACGGCGCCGGCTCGCCGCCATCGTCGCCGGTCGGGAAATCGCCGCGTGCCTCGGTGAGCAGCCGCACGATCTCGCGCGTGATCGGCTCGATGCGCTCCTCGGCAGTCGGCCGCGCAAACCAACGCAGCCACCGAAACCGCGGGACCGTCATCGCCACCCGCACGAGCGCATTGATGGCCGGAAAAGCGGGACAGACGGCGGCATAGACGGCACGGGTGACGCGGCGCTTGTCGGCGTGGGCGAACTGGCCGAACGCGGGATGATGGACCCAGACGAAATTGATGATGTCCAGCACGCCGACGCCCGCGCCGGTAACGAAGCCGTTGCGGGTCGCCGTGAGCAGGTTGTAGGTGGTGATCGTGATCGGCCGCAGCCGGAAGCCGGCGACGGTGGGCGCGTAGTCAACAAACGCTTCGCAGCGGAGGGCGCGGGAGGCGGCGTGAACCGCGGCGAGACGTTCGGCCCGCGTCGGCGTGGTCGGTGGGTTCATACCCTAGCGCCACCCGTAAACGCGAAAGCGCCCGCCGAAACTTTCCGGCGGGCGCCCCATGAACAACAACAACCAAACCAAATTTTAGCTCGTGGTCAGAGTCGCGGCGATTTGCTCTTGGATCTCGACCGAGTACGACTTGATACCGGAGGTGCTGCCGGACTCTTCGCGATCCTTGATATACCAGTTCTTGGAGTCGTAGCTGAAGGTGACAAACTTCGGCGGAACGGCTTGATCTGAGCGGGCGCGAATAGTGCCGGAAATCATGTCGAAGCCCTCGACGTGGGATGCGGCCAGCGGTTTGCCGGTGCTAGCGAAGTCCTCTTCGCTGCGCGCCTTGGCGCCGCGCTTGTAGTCCACGAGGACGTAGGGGACCGAGTTGATCGTCAGGTCAATGGACCCGCGGATGAGTGTGCCGTCGTTGACTACAGAGGCCATGAGATTTGGAGGCTAGAGGTTAGGGTTTCACGACGCCGCCGCGCACGATGCGGAGAACTGCGGTGGTGGTGGATTTCGCGATAAAAAGGACGTTAGGAAAGTCGCCGGACGTGAGGTCCACGAGCGGGGCGATGCCGCCCGCCGTGGAGCTGACGACGTAGGTCTGGCCGACCGCGAGGGTCGCGCCGGGGGTAAACGTCGGGTCCTCGTACACGTACTT
>CAITQY010000684.1 GCA_903894655.1 uncultured Gemmatimonadota bacterium | reverse complement strand
GGACGCGTTCGATGTGCTGGCGTTTGCGCCAATCGATACGCGGGAGGAGCCGGCCGCGCGCGTCGCGCTGGGCCGTGCCCTCTTTCATGACACGCGACTTTCGGGGAACAACTCGCGCGCCTGCAGTTCATGTCATATCCCGGAACGGGCCTTCACCGACGGCCTGAAGGCCAGTCCCGGCCGATCGGGGCAGCCGCTGCCGCGCAACACGCCCACGGTGATCAACATCGGCCTGCAAGTCGGTTCGTTCAGTGATTTGCGCACCACGTACCTCGAAGATCAAGTCACCGAAGTGGTGCAGAACGTCGACGAAATGCACGCGCGTCTCTCGGATGTGTCCACGTCACTGACCGGCGACAGCGCGCTGGCCGCGCAGTTCCGTGCGGCGTTCGTGAGTCGGGCGGGCGCCGTGGATACGGTGGTCACGCCCGCCCGCATTCGTGCCGCGCTCGCGGCCTATATGCGTAGCCTCACGTCGTTGAACAGTCCGGTGGACCGTGCGCTTCGCGGTGACACCACGGCGTTGAATGCCGCTGAGCGGGCGGGCTTCAACGTATTCGTGGGCAAGGGCAAGTGTGCGACCTGCCACTTTCTGCCGCTGACCAATGGGACGGTTCCGCCGATGTTCCAGAAGTCAGAGCTGGAGGTGCTCGGTGTTCCCGTACGGGCGGTGACGACGGGTGGACGCATCGATCCGGATGTGGGTCGATATCGCATCTCTATCTCCGTGCCGAACAAGTACGCTTTTCGTACGCCCTCCCTTCGCAACGTGGCGCTGACCGCGCCTTACATGCACAACGGGGCCTATCCCACGTTGGAGTCGGTTGTCGACTTCTACAACCGAGGCGGAGGGGCCGGCATTGGCATCCGGCTCGACAACCAAACGTTGCCGCCAGACCCGCTGCACCTTTCGGCTGGTGAGCAACGTGATCTGGTGTCCTTCATGCGGGCACTGACGGACACGACCGGAACGCAGCGCCGGTAGCTCGCGCCGCATCGAGGGCGCCGAACGCCTGCCGAACGGCGCGCCGGCACTGGCGCGCGGCGCGCCGAGAACCCAGACTCCATCGGTCGACTTTCTCCCGCCCGGTCTGGTATGGCTACGCTGATCGCCCCCGAAACCACCGCAGCCAGCACGCGCGCCTTTCCCGCGCCGACGAGTCGTCCTTGGGGCGACCGCATCGACCTGCGCGACCAGGCCCCCGACATGTTCGAGGATGTGAGTCGATTCTTTCCGACCACGGGCCATCCGTGCGTGCATGCAGGTCGTCTTTTCACTTCGAACATCGGGATACGTGTGACTCTCCTTTCTCGCTCGCCGCGTTGCATCGCGGCTCTCCTGGCGCTGGCTCCGGCCTTCGTTCCGTCTGTCGCGCAGGCGCAGTACCGGCAGCCGCCCCAGCCGATCGCGCAGATTCTCGACCAGCCAGCCACACCGCTGGTGCAGATGAGTCCCGATCGTCAGCGATTGCTGCTGCTGGAACGTCCGGCGTTGCCGCCGATCAGTGAAGTCGGGGCGTTCGAATATCGTCTGGCCGGATTGCGCTTTGATCCCAAGACCAGCGGGCCCACGCGTGGCCAGAGCTACACCGGTCTGTCGTTGCAGGCGGTGAGCGGAGGGGCGGCGCGCAAGATTGAGGCGTCGATTCCCGCTGGGAGCAGCATCGAGAACGTGTCGTGGTCGGCCGACGGGCAGAAGATCGCCTTTACGGTGACCAGCGACGATGCGATCACGTTGTGGATCGCCGATGTCGCCACGGCGCAGGCCAAGCCGCTCACCTCGCAGCGCCTCACGGCGATTCTGGGCAATCCCTGCTCCTGGGTGTCCACCGCGTCGTTGGCTTGCACGTTCGTGCCCGCGACGCGCGGTGCGCCACCGGCCATGACGACCACGCCGGAAGGACCGATCGTGCAGGAAGCGCTCACCGGTCGCAGTGACCGCGCCGCCACCTATCAGGATCTGCTCAAGAGCCCGTTCGATGAAGCGATCTTCGAGCACTACGGCACGAGTCAGCTCGCGCTCGTGTCGCTCGATGGCACCGTGAAGACGCTCGGGGCACCCGGCATGCGCACCGATGTCAGCGCGTCGCCCGATGGCCGCTACCTCTTGGTGAGCACGTTGTCGCGTCCGTTCTCGTATACGGTGCCGCTGAACTACTTCCCCACGCGTACGGAAGTGTGGTCGATGGATGGCGCGGTGGTGAAGTCGATCGTGGCCCGTCCGCTCATCGAGCGCGTGCCCTGGGGAGGCAATGGCGCACTGGCGGGCATCCGCAACGTGCAGTGGCGTCGCGATGTCGATGCCACGCTGGCATGGGTGGAAGCGCTCGATGGCGGCGACAGTGACTCGAAGGCCGACAAGCGGGATCGCATCGCTTTACTCGAGGCGCCGTTCACCGCTACGCCGAAAACACTCCTGGAAACGAGCTGGCGCGCCGGTGCCATCACGTGGGGCACCGCAGGACTGGCCATCGCCCGCGAGAACGAAGGCAAGACCCGCAAGTCGCGCGCGTGGATCATCGATCCGTCGGGGGCCAAGGCGCCGCGGCTGTTGTGGGAGCGCTCGAGTGAAGATCGCTACGCCGATCCCGGCGATTTCCTCACTACGCGTGATGCGCGTGGCCAGACGGTGCTGCTGACCACGCCCGACAAGAAGGTGGCGTTCTTGAGCGGACTCGGTGCCGGACCGGCGGGCGATCGTCCGTTCGTAGATCGCTTCGACCTCGCGACGACCGCCAAGACGCGGGTGTTTCAGAGTGTCGCGCCGTACTTCGAGCAGCCGATCGGCATGCTCGACGCCAATGGCACCGTGGCGCTCACGCGTCGCGAGTCGAAGGCCGACGCGCCCAACTATTTCGTGCGCGACTTCGTGCGCAAGATCGCGCCGCGGGCCGTCACGCAGTTCACCGATCCGGCGCCAGTGTTCGCCGGTGTCACGAGCCAGCTGATCACGTACACACGGCCCGATGGGGTGAAGCTGTCGGCCACGATCTATCTGCCGGCCGGCTACGACAAAGCGAAGGATGGCCCGCTGCCCTTCTTCCTGTGGGCCTATCCGCTCGAGTTCCGCTCCAAGGAAGCGGCCTCGCAGGTGTCGGGATCGCCGTACCGCTTCGGGCGGCCGAGTGGCTCGTCACATCTGTTCATGCTCACGCAGGGTTATGGCGTGATGGACAACCCGACCATGCCCATCGTGGGTGTGGACGGCAAGGAGCCCAACGACACGTACGTCGAGCAGCTTACCGCGAGTGCCAAGGCTGCTGTGGACACGATCGTGGCGATGGGCGTGGCCGATCGCGATCGCATCGGCGTGGGTGGACACTCGTACGGCGCGTTCATGACGGCCAATCTGCTGGCCCACACGCGACTGTTCCGCGCTGGTGTGGCGGAGAGCGGTGCTTACAATCGTACCCTCACCCCGTTCGGCTTCCAGGGCGAAGAGCGCACCTACTGGGATGCCCCCGAACTGTACGGCGCGATGTCACCCTTCACCTACGCCAACAAGATCAAGGATCCGATTCTGCTGGTGCACGGTATGGCCGACAACAACACGGGCACGTATCCGATCCAGAGCGAGCGTATGTATCAAGCGCTCAAGGGTAACGGCGCCACCACGCGCTATGTGCAGTTGCCCGGTGAGGCGCATGGCTACCGTGCGCGCGAAAGCGTGGGGCAAGCGCTTGCCGAGATGGCGGCGTGGCTCGATCAGTACGTGAAGCCGAAAAAGCGCACCACGATGTGATGGTGGCGTGATGACGGGAGACACGAAGATTCGTGCGTTACGCGAGCAGTCCAATCAGGCCATCGCGGCGCACGATGCCGACCGCACGGTGTCGTTCATGGCACCGGACATTGCGGTCGGCGTGGCCGGTGGACCGACACTCACCGGCCGCGACGCATCACGTGCGGCGTTCGTCGAGCAGTTTGCCGACACGGCATTCGTGACCTATGTGCGCACGATCGAGCAGGTCACGATGGTCGACCCGATGCGCGCCACCGAGCGCGGACGCTGGGTCGGCCGGTGGCGCCTCAAGGCGGGCATGCACGAGCAGGGCGGTAGCTACGTTGCCGAGTGGCGCTTCAGCGAAATGGGGTGGCTGATCCACTCGGAGACGTTCATCGAGGCGTAACACAACGCATCGCGACTTACTGCTTCATGGCCGGCTTGGCCGTCGCGATGCCACCGCTCTTGAGATAATCGACGGCGAGATTCGTCATCGCGCGCACGCCGGTCGGCAACGCGGCCTCGTCGGCAAAGAACAATGGCGAGTGATTGGCCGCCTGCGACTTCTGATCCATGCCCTTCGGGGCAACACCGAGGAAGTAGAACAGCCCCGGGATATCCTTGGTGAACGCCGGGAAGTCTTCGGAGCCGGTGACCGGGTTGACGATCTTGAAGCCGCCGTCGCCGGCCGTGCGCTGCAGCGTGGGCGTCATCTTCTCGAGCAGGGATGCATCATTCTGCGTGATGAGCCCGCCGGTGGAGACATTCACGCGCGCCGTCGCGCCGCCGGACGTCGCAATGTCTTCCACCGTGCGCTTCACGCGGGCGTGAATGTCTTTGCGCATCTCGGGGTCGAAGGTGCGGATGGTACCGATCATCACCACGCTGTCGGGAATGATATTGCCGCGATTGCCGCCCTGAATCATGCCGATGGTGATCACCGCCGGGGCCGATGTCACATCGATCTGCCGGCTGGCTATGGTTTGCAGTCCCATCACGATCTGCGCGGCGATCACGATGGGGTCCACGCCCGACCACGGCGCCGAGCCGTGCGTCTGCCGTCCCTTCACCACGATGTCGAGGTTATCGGCGGCCGCCATGAAGCCACCGGCGCGCGTGCTGAGTGAACCCAGCGGCGACGGCCACACATGCAGGCCGAAAATCGCCGAGGGACGCGGGTTTTGCAGGGCGCCGTCGGCGATCATCGCCTCGGCGCCACCGAGTCCTTCCTCGGCGGGCTGAAAAATGAACTTCACGGTGCCCGGAATGCGCTCCTTCATGCCCGCCAACACTTCGGCGGTGCCCATCATAATGGCCACATGATTGTCATGACCACAGGCGTGCATGACGCCGACTTCCTGACCGTTGTACATCGTGCGGACTGTGCTCTTGAAGGGCAGGTCCACGAGTTCCGTCACTGGGAGCGCGTCCATGTCGGCGCGGAGCGCCACCACCGGCCCCGGCTTCCCACCACGCAGAATGCCGATCACGCCGGTCTTGCCCACGTTGGGCTGCACCTCGAGGCCGAGCGTGCGCAGATGTTTTTCCACAAGCGCGGCGGTGCGCGTTTCCTGATTCGACAGTTCGGGGTGCTCATGAATGTCGCGACGCCACGCGACCACCTTGGGCATCACGGCCGTCATGCGCGTTTCGATTTCGGCGGCGAGCGGATCGCTGGCTTTGCTCTGTGCGACAGCGACCGATGCGGAGAGTGCGAGCGCGGCGACCACCAGCGAAGGGCAGCGGAAACAAGGCGACATGGCAGCAAGCTCGGCGTGAAGGAAGTTCAGGATGCAGAGATGATGGCGTCTGCCACGATGGCATCGGCTTCGATTTCCACCAGATACTCGGCGCCCACGAGTCGCGCTTCCACCAGCGTATTCGCTGGCAGGATATGGCCGAAGCGCTCGCCGTGGGCACGCGCCACCGGCTCCCAGTGGGCCACATCCGAGACGAACACGCGGGTGCGTACCACGTCCTCGAGAGTGCCGCCCAGCGACTGAATGGCACCGGCGATCTTATCGATCGCGAAGTGCGCCTGCGCCGCGGCATCAGTGCCGCCGATGAGACGATCGCCATGAGTGGCCGTGGTGCCCGACACGGAGATAGACTGGCCTTTGCGCACCGCGCGGCTGTAGCCGGCCATCGGCTCCCACACGGTGCCGCTCAGTGCGAGCGTGCGTCCGTTCGCGCCGGGGCGCGTGGTGAACGGGGCCGGAAATTGCGACACGTGATGGCTGAGATCACCACTCGCCGTGAGAAAGGGCGCATGGCGATACTCGTCGCCGCAGTCCCCGGGAATCGCGGTCAGCACCGCCTGTGCGTCGGCGATCGTGCGACGATCGCTGTCGTCGAGCGTGAACGTGAACAGCTTCGCCGTGTCGGCGACGTGCGCCGACTGCCCAAGGCGTGCGCCAACAATCACGCCAGCCACACCGGGCTGATCGAGTACCCACTTGCTGGCCACGGCGGCAATGGAGACGCCGTGTTTGGCGGCCACGGTGTGCGCCGCGCGCAATACACCCTGAAACGGCGCCCAGCCACCGGCGGCGCGAATGAACCGGCCGTACTTCATCTGCGACCAAGTGCTCAGCGTGTTCCAGTCAGGTTCAGCCGCGCCGAGCCAGCGTTCGCTGAGAAATCCGCCCAGTAACGTGCCGTAGCAGAGCAGTCCGACGCCATTCGCCAACGCGTACGGCGCGAGCTTGGTGGTGAAGCGCGTGTCGAGCAACGATCCACTCACCTGATTGCTGGCAATGCGGATGCCGCTGGCCACGGCCACGCGCAGGTGCGCGGTGTCGACGTTTGTGAGTCCGATCGCGCCGATGCGGCCGGCGTCGCGTTCGGCTTCCAGATACCACAACGCATCGAGCCAGCGCGGGTCGGCGAAGGTCCAGGCGTGAAACTGGAGCACATCGATGCGGTCGGTACGAAGCCGCGCACAGGCGCGATCGACGGCCGCGCGTACATCGGCCGCCGTGACCGGGCCGGGCTCGGGCACCCACTTGGTGAGGCACTGCACTGGCGCGTCAGGACGCACCTGCTGGCGAAAGATGCCCGCCACGTCTTCGGCCGAACCGTAATGGTCGGCCATGTCGAACGTCGTGAAGCCGTGCTCGACGTATTCGGTCATGGCATGCGCAGCCGCATCGCGATCGAACACACGTCCATCGCGCTCCATGTCCGCCAACTGCCACAGGCCGGTGAGGACGCGAGAGATCTCAATGTCGGGCGCGAGCGCGTAGCGGGGGATCGTCGTCATCGGTGTAGGCAATGGCGTGTTCATAGGGTCGGCTACTCTGGCGGCAGCACGGAGGTGATCGCACGCAGGTCGCCGCCGCGTCGCGCCAGCGCCCGCGTTTCGCGCCAGTAGATCGCGCTGCCGATCACCATCACGATGATCCAGACGGGTGTAGAGCGTGCGTACCACACGGCCACATCGGTATGCAGGTCGCGCCAGGTATGTACGGCGAGTAGGATCGACAGCAACACAATGGCCGTACCGGCCACGGCG
>CAITQY010000683.1 GCA_903894655.1 uncultured Gemmatimonadota bacterium | reverse complement strand
CCCATCGGGCATCACGCGGGCCGCGGCGCGGACGACACCGAATGCGCTCGTGAGATTTTGCGCGATCGTCTGCTGAAACTCCTCGAACTTGGTAAGGTGTGCCGGCTTCAGGAGCAGCGAGCCCACGCAGTTCGCCATGCCGCCGATGCTGCCGAAGCGCTCACGCGCCAGGTCGGCCACGCGGTCAATCTCGGTCCAGTCGGTGGCGTCGCTGGTGGCGTACGCGGCCCCGAGCTCCGCGGCCAGCGCCGCCAAGGGGTCCTCGCGACGCGCCGTGAGGAAGAGCGGCGTGCCAGAGGAGGCAAGACGACGGGCAAGGGCGGCGCCAATGCCGCCGGTTGCCCCGAAAATGAGAACCGCGTGCGATGTCTGTGACATGCACGCGGAACACATGATGTACGCGTTCGGTTCCCGTGACCGGCCTTAGGGCGATAGCCGGCGCTTCACCCACACGCCCGCTTCACGACGGAATTGAATGCGATCGTGCAATCGGCTCTCGCGTCCCTGCCAGAACTCGAGCTCTTCCGGAATGATACGGAATCCGCCCCAATGTTCTGGGAGTGGTACCGCGCCAGCGGAAAATCGCGTCTCGTTCTCCGCCAGCTGCTGCTCCAGCTCCGAGCGGTCGGTCAGTACCATGCTCTGGTGTGACGTCCACGCCCCCACGCGGCTGGACAGCGGACGCGACTGGAAATACGCATCCGACTCCGCCCGACTCACCCGCTGGACCGCGCCGTTGATGCGTACCTGCCGCTCCAGCTCCGCCCAGAAAAAGCAGAGTGATGCGTGCGGGTTGTCCGCCAACTCCTGTCCCTTCCGGCTGCGGTAGTCCGTGTAGAAGACGAAGCCCCGCGCATCACAGCCCTTCAAGAGCACCATGCGGGCCGACGGATAGGCGTCGGGCGTGGCAGTGGCCAGACACATGGCGTTCGGCTCGATCACGGCGGCCTTCAGTGCTTCGTCGAACCAGCGCGTGAACTGCGCGATGGGATCGGCCGCGACGTCGTCCTCCGAGAGCGAGGCGCGTCGGTATTCGGTGCGGATGTCGGCGATGGTCATACGCTCAGACCTCCACCATCGGCAGGGCCGCCCGCGGATACGAATCGGGCACGTCGGCGAACGGATCGCCCACCAGCGGCGCACCATCAGGCGTCTCGAGCACGAAGCCCGCGTCTTCGATCATGCGCAGGTCGTCGCGCGCGGTCTGCCCCTGCGTGGTGAGATAGTCACCGATGAAAATCGAGTTCGCCGGATACAGCCCCATGACCTGCATGCTGCGCAGGTGCACTTCGCGCCCGCCAGACACGCGGATCTCCTGCGTGGGTAACAGGAAGCGGTACAGTGACAGAATGCGCAGGCAGCGCCGCGGATCGAGTTCGCGAATGCCGGCGAACGACGTGCCAGGCACCGGGATCAGGAAATTCACCGGCACGCTCTTTACATCGAGTTCGCGCAGCGACAACGCCAGATCGATCACATCGTCGTCGCTCTCGCCCATGCCAAGAATGCCGCCGCTGCACGTCTTCATACCGGCCGCCTTCACCGCTTCCACGGTGTTCACGCGATCTTCGAACGTGTGCGTGCCCACCACTTCCGGCGTGAAATTCGCCGACGTGTTGAGATTATGATTGACCGTCTCTACACCGGCTTCCTTCAGGCGCAGCACCTGCTCCTCGTTCAGCAAACCGAGGCACGCGCACACCTTGAGGTCGTGCTTTGCGCGCACGGCCCGCACGGCGTCGAGTACCTTGCCGAACACCGTCTCGCCAGGCGCCCGACCGGAGATCACCATGCAGAACGTGCCGGCCTTGAGCTGCGCGGCGCGATCGGCCGCCTCCATGATCTTCTCCTGCGCCATCATCGGATACTTCTCGATTTCGGCCGTGGAGATCTTCGACTGCGAGCAATAGCCGCAGTCTTCCGGGCACAGGCCGCTTTGCGCGTTCAGCAGAAAATGCAGGCGTACGCGATTGCCCCACGCGGCGCGTCGCACGCGATACGCCGCCGCGAGCTGGTCGAGCAGCTGATCATCAGGCGCGGACAGCACGGCATGCGCCTGTTCACGCGTGATCACCTCACCGGCCAAGGCGCGGTCGGCGAGGAGTTGCCAGTCAGAGAATCCAGACGACATGGAGATCATGGAGAAGAAGGGGAGAGCAGCACATCGAGACCGCCGACTTCGGCGGCCGCCGCGAGTGCATCGAGATCATCGGGACGGTCGACCCACGGGAAACGCAGAATCACATACGTCGGCAGCAGCGTGACCAGCGCATCGAAGTTGGTGGCCTCAGCGACGGTGGTGTTATGGTCGGACAGTGAGGTAAGTACGATCGCCCGCACCGGAACGCCAGCGGTCTCGGCCGCACGAATGGTGAGCAGCACATGATTCAACACGCCCAACTTGTTGCCGGCCACCAGCAGCAGCGGTAGCCGCCAGCGCGCGAACAGGTCGAGGTACGACACGCGGAGATCGATCGGCACCAGCACGCCGCCGGCGCCTTCCACCAGCACCACATCGACGTCCTGCTCGACCTGTGCCAACGCCGAGTCGAGGACGGCTAGGTCGATAGCCACGTCGGCACGCGCCGCCGCGATCATGGGCGCCAGCGGCTCTTCGAGCAGGTACGGGCGTACCACCGAGAGCGGCAGCATCGACCCACAGGCCGCACGCAGTCGGTCGGCGTCGGAGGCCAGCCCGCTGCCGGACACCGGGCGTTCCACGACCCCGCTCTCGATCGGCTTCATCGCCGCCACGCGTAGCCCCAGCTGGCGCGCCCGCGCGGCTAACGCGCACGACACCACCGTCTTGCCGATACCGGTATCGGTGCCGGTCACGCCCAAGCGGATCGGCTGAGTGGGCGGCCTAGTCATCGACCGGGCCACCCGTCGTCAGCCCGTCCGCGCGTGCACCGCCAAGGAAACGGTGTATCACGCTGTATACGAGATCGAGCTCGCTGTCAGTGATGCAGTACGGCGGAAGGCAGTACGCCACATTGCCGAGCGGTCGGAGCAATACGCCTTCCTGCAGGGAATACGCGGCGAGTTCGCGGCCGATGTCGCTGAGGTAGCCGGCTGGCGCGTCCAACTCGACCGCGGCGATCGTACCGATCTGCCGTACCGCGCGCACTCCCTTCACGCCGCGGAGTGCGTCGAGGTGACGGGCGTGCGCCACTTCGATGCGCACCCGATCGTCGTCGCTCTCGTCGTCAAACAGTGCGAGCGAGGCGAGCGCCGCGGCGCAGGCGATCGGATTCGCCGTGTACGAATGACCATGAAAGAACGTTTTAGTGCGGTCCGCACTGCGGAACGCATCAAAGATGTCTTCGGTGGCCGCGGTCGCGCCGAGCGGCAGCACACCACCGGTGAGCCCCTTCGACATGCACAGCAGGTCCGGGCGCACGTCGGCCCGTTCGCACGCAAACAGGGGACCGGTGCGTCCAAAGCCAGTGAGCACTTCATCGGCGATCAGATGCACGCCGGCCGCTGCCGTGCGCGCACGAATGTCCTGCAGCACCTGTTCATCCCACACGCGCATGCCGCTGGCGCCGAGTACGAGCGGCTCCACGATCACCGCCGCCAGTTCGGAGCCGCGCTCGGCGATCAGGGCGTCGAGCGCCGCGATGGTATCGCCCTCAGTGGGGTCGGGCAGACGCGCCACCTCGAACAACAGCGGTTCGTACATCTGCGTGAACACACCGCGCCCGCTCGCCGCCATCGCGCCGAAGGTGTCGCCGTGGTACGCGTTGTCGAGCGCGGCGATCAGGCGACGCGGCGTGCCACGATTGGCAAACGACTGCAGCGACAGCTTGATGGCCACTTCGACGGCGGTGGAGCCGTCGTCGGAGAAGAAGATCTTCGAGAGACCGCGCGGTAAACGCTGCACGAGCTCCGCCGCCAGCGCTGCGGCTGGTTCGTGCGTGAAGCCCGCGAAGATCACCTGGTCGAGACGCTTCGCCTGTTCGGTGATCGCGTCGATAATGTCGTCGTGGCAATGCCCGTGCGTGGTCACCCACCACGACGAAATCGCATCGAGGATCGGCCGCGCATTCGCGTCGTATAGCCAGGCGCCCTTGGCCCGCACGATCGGTACCGGGAGCGGCGCCTGATGATGCTGGGTATAGGGGTGCCACACATGCGCCGCGTCATGCAGCAGCACCAGCTCGGCATTGCTCTGCATCGGCGCATCGTCCTCGTCATCGCGGTCGATGCCATCACCGAACCCTTCGAGATCGTCGACGGAGTTCTCCTCGAGGTCGAATCCATCGTCATCGTATTGCGAACTCATACTGGCATCCCGCGCATAACGTCAATGAGGGTGGCGGCCAGCGCGTCCACCAGCTCCATCGGATGCACCGCCGACACCGAGATGCGCAGCCGCGACGTGCCAGTCGGCACCGTCGG
This sequence comes from uncultured Gemmatimonadota bacterium, assembly GCA_903894655.1. Taxonomy (GTDB): domain Bacteria; phylum Gemmatimonadota; class Gemmatimonadetes; order Gemmatimonadales; family Gemmatimonadaceae; genus Gemmatimonas. The sequence continues at coordinate 5,856 of CAITQY010000683.1, read as the reverse complement.
CGGACGTACGCCACCCACCAGAAAACCGCGACGACGCAGGTCGGCCACAACTCGCATGGTGTGCATCGGATCGCCGATCAACACCGGAATGATGTGCCCGTCGCTCATGCCCGGCGCTTCACGGCCGGCGGCACGAAGGCGCTCGCGCAAACGCATGGCCCGTTCGCGCACCGCGTCACGACGCCACGACTCCACCTGAATGATGCGGAGGGCCTCCAGCGTCGCCGCCGAAATGGCGGCCGGTGCGCCGGTGGTGTAGATGAACGATCGCGCGCGGCTGGTGAGATAATCCACCAGCACCTGCGAGCCGGCCACGTAGGCGCCCGAGGTGCCCATCGCCTTGCCCAGCGTGCCCACGATCACGTCGATCTGTCCGGTCACGCCGCAGTGTTCGACCGAGCCGGCGCCCGTGGCCCCCAGCACGCCCGTGCCATGCGCGTCGTCCACGTACGTCCACGCATCGTATCGACGCGCCAGTGGTACCAGCTGATCGAGCGGGAAGAGATCCCCGTCCATCGAGAAGATGCCTTCCACCACGATCAACGCCCGACGGAACTCGTGACGATCGGCCTCCAGCATCGCGGCCAGCGCCTCGACGTCGGCGTGCGGAAACACCCGGATCGTCGCCTTCGACAGTCGACAGCCGTCGATCAGCGACGCGTGACTGAGCGCGTCGGAATAAATCACGTCGCCGGGGCCTACGAGCGCTGGAATGGCACCGACGTTGGCCATGTAGCCCGACGGAAACAGCAGCGCGTGTTCGCAGCCCTTGAAACGCGCGAGGGTGCGTTCGAGGACCTCATGGATCGGGTGATTCCCCGAAATCAGCCGCGCGGCGCCGGCGCCGACACCTTCGGCTTGCAATACCGCGCTGGCGGCGCGCGACAGGCGCGGATCAGCGGCGAGGCCGAGATAATCGTTGGATGCGAAGTCGGCCACACGCTCGCCGTCGAGCAACACGGTGCCGGCGCGTCGCTGATGCACCTGCCGCAGCGAGCGACGCAGGCCGGCGCTCTGCAGCCCCTGCAGCTCCTCGTCGAGCGCGGCATCCATACCGCGCGTCTCGGCAGCGTCTGAAAACGCCGTGGGGTCGACCATGAGGCTGCTCACCGGATGACGAACGTGAGGTGCTTGCTGGTCGGATGTGCCGAGCAGACGCCACCGAAGGTACCGGGTGGCACGGTGTACTCGGTCTGTTCGCCGGCGGGGATGTTGAACATCGCCAGCTGGTGCTTGACCGTATCCTCGTTGACGACACGGATCGTGCGTCGCGCGCCGCCGCCGCGCACGAATACCGTATCGTCGAGCGGCGCCGTCCGGCCGTAGGCGTCGGTGACCAACGCCACGCCGCCGCGCGTCACGCGGATCAACGTATCCGGACGCGGCCAGCTGAACCAGGCGAGTCCGGCGCTCACGGCCACAATGGCAACGAGCATCGCCACGCGCGAGGCGGTCACGGTGTGCGCACCGGTGCCGTCACGGCCACGGTCGTGCTGTCGCTGAATCGCAACCGCAGTCGGACACTGTCACCGATCGCGAGCGTACGGCGCACGTTGACCAGCATCACGTGCACCCCGCCCGGCGCCATCGTCAGCACGTCACCGGCCGGAATGCCCACGTCGGCGCGCGGCATCATGTGCGCCATGCCGTCGTGCTGCATGGTCTCATGCACTTCGGCCGCTCCGGCGTCGTTGGTCGTGATTCCAACCAGCGTGATCGCCACGGTGTCGTTGTTGGCGATCTCCATGTAGGCGCCGCTCGTCGCACCGGAATCCGCGATGCGCGCCCATCCGCTCCGCACCGCAATCCGTTCGATGGGCGGTGCGGCACTGGTGCTGCACGCGATCGCGAGTCCAGTCACCAGCACGGCCGCCGGGCGGACAACGGGAGCTGTGCGCACGATCATAGCAACCGCTCGAGATCGGCCGCCAAGGCGTTCCATTCCGTCCCAAACGGGTACAGCGCCACCAGCTTGCCCTGCGCATCCACCAGAAAGACCTGTGACGAATGACTCACGAGATACCCGGTCGCGTTCGTGCCGCGCTCACGGGCCGCGGCCACGCCGAAGGCGTCCATCATGCGCGACGTCGTGATGGCATCGCCGGACACGCCGATAAACGACGGGTCGTACATCTTCGCGTACCGCTCGGCGACCGCCGGCGTGTCACGATCGGGATCGACCGTGACGAACACGAAGCGGACCCGTGTCGCGTCGTTACCCAGTGTGGCGCGTACGCGTTTCCAGTCGGCCAGCGTGGTGGGGCAGACATCCGGGCAATGGGTGTACCCGAAGAACAGCACCATGGGGCGGCCCGCTTCCGGCGCCGTGAGGAACCGGGAGCCGTCGGACTTGGTGAAGGCAAAGGTGGGCATGTCGCGCGGCGGATCGATCGCCATGCCCTTGAAGCCACCGGCGAGATCGCACGCGGTCAGCAGCACGGCACTCGCCAGCACCATGCCTCGACCCAGCAGACCCACGACGCGCACGGTCGCGAGACTCACGCCAGCGACACTCACGCGGCCGCGCATCGCGCGCACTGCCCGTACAGCGTGACGTCGTGCGACTCCAGCCGAAAGCCTTCGGGCGTGAGTTCGCGCAAATCGCCGGGGCATCCATGGATTTCAAACACGCGAGCGCAGCTACGGCAGCGGAAATGATGATGATGTTCGATGCCGGCGCGCTCGTAGCGCGGCGCTTCGCCCGGGAGTTCCACCGGCACCAACCAGCCGGTTTCCACCAGCGCATTGATCGTGCGGTAGACGGTCGCGATGCCGAGCGTCGCCATCTGCTCCCGACCGGCTTCGAGCACCTCGGTGGGCCCCAGCGGACGGGGCGTGACCTCGAAAACCTGCCGGATCGCATCGCGCTGTTTCGTGTTGCGTTCCATCACTCCAATATGCCTGGGGACCGAGTGGCGTGTAGGGCTGGCGCGGCGTTGATTTCCCGTTCATGACGTCTGCTAATTCCGCGCGAGCCCGCTGGCTTCGGTTCCTGATCATCGCCGTCGTGGCCATCGCGTGCGCCCACCTGCTCGATGGCACCGCGTGGCGTTCGGCGCGACTGCTCTCCGTGAACGACAAGGACTGGGGGCGCCTGCTGCGTTCCATGGGATATCTCCCCACGTGGGGCGTGATCGCCTTGGGCTTTTGGTTGCAGCAGCGTGAGCACCCGCGGCGTTCAGCGTACGCGTGGGCGCTCGTCTTGGGGCCGGCGCTCGGTGGTGCGCTCGCCGAACTCCTCAAGCTCTCCATCCGTCGGTTGCGCCCCAATCCCGACGTGTTCGAATACGTATTTCGCCCCTTCGCCGACGGGCCGCTGTCGAATCGCGGGATGGGGATGCCGAGCAGCCACACGTTGGTCGCGTTCGCGGGGGCGGCGGTGCTGGCGCGGCTGTATCCCCGGGCGCGCTGGCTGTGGTACACGCTGGCCGCCGGATGTGCCGCCACGCGGGTGCTGGCGATGGGCCATTTCCTGAGCGACACCGTGGTCGCCGCCGTGCTCGGTTTAATGGTTGGCGGCTGGGTTTGGGGGCGTGCCGACAGGAGGGGCACCATCGGTGTCGTCCCGCTAACGGGCAGCTCCACTTGATAGTCTCTTCGCAATAACGCTATCTTTCGGCATGTCGCTCACACGGTCGATGGTCGGTGCACACGGCCGCTACGCGCACCTCCCATGAACCACGCCTTGCTGTTCGCCAGCATGGCGGGCCTGGGCACCGGGCCCCTCGTGGCGCGGGCGGCCAAGGCGCGGCCCCAGATGCTGGCCTTCATCGACGGGTTCGTGCTGGTCACGATTGGCGGGTTGGTCCTGCTGGACGTGATTCCGCATGCCATCGCGCATCGTGACCTGTGGGCCGGCCTGTTTATGCTCGCCGGCTTCACGTTGCCGAATCTGGCGGAGCGGCTGTTCCGTTTTGGCGTGCAGCAAACGCACACCGCCGTCCTGCTCCTGGCCCTCGTCGGCGTCGCCATTCACTCGGCCCTCGACGGCAGTGCGCTGGCCCAGTCGGCCGCGACCCCCTCGAGCCTGATCGGCTACGGCGTCGTGCTCCACCAGCTCCCCGTGAGTCTCATGGTGTGGTGGGTGCTCAGTGACCGGCCCCGCAGCGTGACCTGGTTCGTGCTGCTCCTGATGGCGGTCACCACGGTCGTCGGATACTTCGCGGAGCCGACGATCTTCGCGGTGCTCCCCGATCGTGCCGGCGTCTGGTTCGAAGCGGTCGTTGGCGGCTCGTTGCTCCATGTGATTGCCCACCCGGCGCATGCCCACGATCACGAGCATGGCCACAGCCATGCACCGGCGCATGCACACGAACATGGGCACGACCATGGGCACGAACATGGGCATGATCACGCGCACCGGGCGCCCGACGCGGTCGATGCCGAGCACCACGAGATTCGTCTCGATGCCGCCACGCGCCTCCCAAACGGCATCGGCGCCCTGCTCGGCATCGCTCTGCTGGTCGTGCTACATCTGAGTCAGACCGACCTCGGGGATGCGCCGCTGTCGGCGGTGTGGACGAGCTTCGCAGGGCTGGCGCTCGAGAGTGCGCCGGCGTTGCTGGTGGCGTACCTGATGGCTGGTTTGGTACATGTGTTCGTGGCCCCCGGAAAACTCGCGTGGCTGAATCGGGGCTCCGCCGTGCGACAGGGACTTTCGGGCATGGCGCTCGGGCTACCGCTGCCGATCTGCTCGTGCGGCGTCGTGCCCCTGTACGAAGGACTGGTGAAGCAGGGCGTCTCGACGGCCGCCGCGGTGGCGTTTCTCATCGCCACGCCGGAACTCGGGATCGATGCCGTGCTGCTGTCCGTGCCGCTGCTCGGCGCGCCGTTCACAATCGTACGTGTGGCCGCCGCGGCCACGGTCGCTCTGGTCGTCGCGTTGGTCATGGCGCGCCTCTCACCATCGCGTGCGGCCGCACGTACGCTGCCGCTCGCCGTGGCCGATGTCGCCGTGGCGCCGCTCGGCCGCCGCCTGCAGACGGCCATGCGCAGCGGCTTCGGGGACATGATCGATCACACGGCCCCTTGGATTCTGGTGGGGCTGATCATCGCTGCGTTGCTGGGCCCCATCATGGACGGCTCGTGGATGACGCGCCTCCCGGCCGGTGTCGATGTGCTGCTCTTCGCCGCGATCGGCCTGCCGCTGTACGTGTGCGCGTCGGCCTCCACCCCATTGGTGGCGGTGCTGGTGGCGGCCGGTGTGTCACCGGGCGCCGGGCTCGCGCTGTTGATCACCGGCCCGGCCACGAACATGGCCACCATCGGCATTCTCTCGCGCTTGCACGGCGCGCGCTTCGCGTATGCGTTCACGGCGGCGATGATCGTGGCGGCCATTGCGGCTGGCCTCCTCGTGAACGCGGCGCTGCCCGCTGCGTCGATGCCGACGCTCTCGCCATCGTCGCTCGAGCGCACGTCGCCGCTGGAACTGTTTTCGGTCATCGCACTCGCTGCGTTGTATGCGGCCTCGGTGCTTCGACGTGGAGCCCGCGGCTTCCTCGGCGAACTCCGGATGTCGCCGGTATGATGTCCCGCGGGTCGCGCACATGATTCCGCTCGTGCTGATGGCCGGGTTCCTCGGCGCTGGCAAGACACGCTTTCTCACCACGCTCATTCCGCAGCTGCTCGAGCGCGGCGTGCGCGTGCGCATCGTGCTCAATGATTTCGAGAATGCGAAGATCGATGCGACACGACTGGGCGAACTCGATGCACTCGTCACGCCGTTGAACGGCGAGTGCGTCTGCTGTGGTTCGCTGCGGGAACTTCTTGATACGTTGCAGGCGGTACCGAACGATCCGGGCAGCGTGATGTTGATCGAAGCGAACGGCGCCACCGACACCGACGAACTGCTCGGCT
>CAITQY010000682.1 GCA_903894655.1 uncultured Gemmatimonadota bacterium | reverse complement strand
TGGGTCGCTCCTGCACGAACACCCCGCGCGAGGAGACGGTACGACCGAGGATCGGGTTGGTGATCTTCTGATCGAAGTTCGCCTGCAGGGTGCGCGTCGTGGACCACGACTTCGCCACCCGCGCGTAGGCCGCTTCAGCGTCCGCAATCGTCTGCGCCGACAGTGGCGCGACGGCGGGCAGAGCCATGGCGATCAGGGCGAGCGTGCGGGCCGAAATTCGATGCATGTTGGTCACGGGACTGAGTACACGCGGGGGCGGCGCAGGTGCCCGCTTCTGGGCATCGGTCGAACGTCCTCCGGTACGGCCCGTCACCGTTCCGTCGTTGGAGCAAGCTGTCGGTCGATCGCGCCGGCGATCAGGCGCAGCTGCCGAACGAGCTCCGTGAACTGCTCCGGATACAGCGACTGCGCACCATCGGAAAGCGCCTTGTCCGGTGTGGGATGCACTTCCACGAGGATCCCGTCAGCACCCGCCGCGACGGCGGCGCGCGCCATCGGGGTGACCTTATCGCGCAGTCCCGTGCCGTGGCTTGGGTCGGCCATGATCGGCAAGTGCGATAGCTTCTGCACCACGGGGATCGCCGTGAGATCGAAGAGATTGCGCGTGGCGCTGTCGAAGGTGCGCACACCGCGCTCGCAGAGAATCACGTTGGGGTTGCCTTCCGACAACACGTACTCGGCGCTGAGTAGCAGGTCGTTGATCGTGGCAGCCATGCCACGCTTGAGCAGCACCGGCTTGCCGAGCTTGCCCACATGACGTAGCAGCGAATAGTTCTGCATGTTGCGCGCACCGATCTGAATGCAGTCGGCATACTCGGCCACCATGTCGGCCCCGCGCTCGTCCATCGCTTCCGTGACGATGGCGAGGCCCGTTTCGTTGCGGGCGAGGGCGAGCAGTTTGAGCCCTTCGAGGCCCAGCCCCTGAAACGCATACGGCGACGAACGCGGCTTGAAGGCACCACCGCGCAGGGCATGGGCCCCGGCAGTCCGCACCGCATGGGCCGACGCCAGAATCTGCGCCTCGCTTTCCACTGAGCACGGACCGGCGAACACCACGACCTCGCCGCCACCCACGCGAACGCCCGGCGCGATCTCGACGATCGTATTTTCGGTCTTCCATTCGCGCGACGCCTGCCGATACGGCTTCTGCACGATGAGGACGTTCGCCACGCCGGGGAGCCCCTCGATGTACGACCAATCCACCTGTGCGTCGTCGCCGAGGAGACCGATCGCCGTGCGTACCGTGCCCGGCATGGGGAGGGGCTTGAAGCCCTGCCGCACGATCTCGTCGCAGACCTTGTCGATGTCGGCGGCGCTCGCGTTGGGCTGCATTACGACCAGCATGTCACGTCCTCAGAATTCGATGGACCAGCCGTCGGTCGACAGCACCGTCGGGCCAGTGTAGCACTCCGCCACTTCACCGAGAATGTTCACGGCTTCGACCGGCGGATAGAAATGCGTCAACACGAGTCGCTGTGCGCCAGCGTGTGCTGCCAGCTGTCCGGCCTGTCGCGGTGTCAGGTGCTCGCGAATGGCCATCGTCTCGGGCAACGAACACTCGGCCAACAGCAGGTCGCATCCCGCCGACCACACCCCGAGCGCCTCGCTCACCCCCGTATCGCCGGTGTACACGAGACGGCGCTCCCCGTCACACACGGAATATGCCACGCTCTCCGCGCTGTGCGGTACCGGCTGCGCCGTCACCGTCACGCGCTCACCTAGCGTAACGACCTCATCGGGCACGAGTTCCCGAACCGTGAACGGGAAGCCGGGGGCCAGCATCCAGGCACCGTATACGCCAGCCATTCGCTCGATCAAGGCGCCCGTCCCCGGAGGCCCGTACAGCGTGACTGGGGCGCTGCGCGGCGGCAGCTGCCCCCAGCGCCAGCCCATCAGTAAGAGCGGGAGGTCGGCGATGTGGTCGGCATGGAAGTGCGTGATGGCGACGTGGGTAATCGCCTGCCACGCGATGCCAAGCGAGGCCATGCGATGTACCGCTCCACTGCCGCAGTCGAGCAGGAGGCGCACGGCCGGGCCTTCGCCGCATTCCACCAGATGCGCGGCACTTACCCGAGTGGCGTGTGGGGCAGCCGTGCCGGTGCCCACCGTCGTGAGCTTCACAACCGGCAACTGGTCGAGTGCATCATCATCGTCCCTTGAACAGGATCCGTCGGAAGCTCGGGGCGCCGGTTCCACTGCGGAAGCGCGCGACGTAGAGGCCCGGGGCGACCGTGCGCCCGTCGCTGGCTGTACCGTCCCACACAAAGCGATTGTCACAATTGCTGCCGGCACCCGGCGCGCCACGCCCGTACCGTCCGGCGGCGAACTGTGTCACGCCATCACGTGCGGGCACGATCGTGCGTACCACGTTGCCGCGCAGGTCAAGCACGTCCAGCGACACGGCGCCGCCGGGCTCCCCCACGTCGAACCAGAAGCAGGTGCTGAACGCGGTGGCCGACGGAAACGGGTTCGGGAAGTTCTGATAGAGAATCGTGGTGGTCGGCAGCGGCGGATCAACGATCAGGAACGAGGCAAGGCTGGCCACGCGCACCGTCTCACCGTTGGGGAGCGTGGCGCGCACGCTCCAGCGGTACGACGTGTTCGCCTGCAGATTGCTCGCGGCGCGGAACGTCGTGTCGGCAAGGCCGGCGGTTGCTTGTTCCGTGCGCCCACCGTTCGTGATTTCCACGGTGTACTTCCACGCACCGGTCGCGGCCGCGAGCCGCGCGCTCTTCCACACGAACAACGGTCGGCGGATATCGAAGATGTCGCCCGTCGGCGAGTTCGGCGTGACGAGTGTGAGCCACGCCGGCACGGTCCGCGGACCCGTGATCGGTGATTCGGCGGCGGCGCCCGACGTGCCCTGCACGCTGGCACGCCAGTACACGGTGCCCTCGCTGGGCAGGGCGCGCGTGATCTGCACGGCGATGGTCGTGTCGGACGTGGTGAACGCTGAATCCACCGCGATCGTGGCCGCACTGAAATCCACCGACGTCGCAATTTGCACGCGTACGCGGAGTGGCCGCACGTTCGCGAAGCCGAGCGCCCGCACCACCAGCGACGGGGTGAGGGTCGGTAACAGCGCAGCGGCCGGCCCGTCTACGACGACGGCCTGTCCCGGGAGTGTCCGGGGCAGGGTTGCCAGTGCGGCACCGCAGCACAGCGCTGCGGCGCCCCACCAACGCCGCCGCGCGACGGCCATCACGCCGGCGACGGTTCCGCGGCAGAATCCTCGTCGGCGTCTTCGCCGCCGATCTCGCCGGCAATCGCATCGTCGGGCACCACGGTCTCGTCCACCTGTTGTCCGCCGCGCAGACGTACGCTCACGATCGACGACACACCGGGTTCCTGCATGGTCACACCGTACACCGCATCGGCGGCTTCCGACGTCGTGCGCGGGTTGTGCGTGATCACGATAAACTGCGTCCGCGACTTGAAGTCATTCAGCATTTTCACGAAACGGCCGATGTTCTGGTCGTCGAGCGGCGCGTCCACTTCGTCCATGAGACAAAAGGGGCTCGGCTTGGTCAGGAAGATGCCGAACAGCAGCGACAGCGCGACGAGGGCGCGCTCACCACTGGAGAGCAGGTGAATGCGCTGCGTCTTCTTGCCGCGCGGCGACGCGTGAATCTCAATGTCGCAGTCGAGCGGCGAGTCGGGGTTCTCGAGCCGTAGATCGCACTCGCCACCGCCGAACATACGCAGGAAGATCTGACGGAAATTCTCGCGAACCTGCGAGAAGGTAGCCAGGAACAGCTCACGCGCCGTGCTGTCGATTTCGCGAATGGCCTGATGCAGCGACTGCTTGGCCGCCACGAGGTCGTTGCGCTGACCGGTCAGGAACTCGAGGCGACGCTGCTCTTCCTCGTGCTCTTCGATGGCCAGCGGATTCACCGGCCCCAGTTCGTCGAGCGACTCGCGCAGCTGCTTCGCCTCGGTGCGCAGGGCCTCCGTCTCAAGCTCGAGCTCTTCGAACCCAGCCAACAGATCCTCGAGCGTGCGGCGCCATTCGGTTTCGAGACGCTGGCGGATCGCTTCGCGGCGGCCCGACAATTCGGTGTGACGCAGCTGCGCGCCGTGCAGCTGTTCGCCGAGGGCTGAAGCCCGACGGCGCGCTTCGTCGAGCGTGCGCTCGGCTTCGTCGAGCGCCCCGTTGGCACCGGCCACCGCCCGCTCGGCGTCGGCCAGGCGCGCGTCGGCATCGGCGAGGGTCTTCTGTTCCGTTCCCAGCTCAGCGCGCCAGCCGTCGAGCTGCTGGGCCAGCGTCTGGTCCGCCTCGGACAAGTTGGTGAGCTCGCGCGCCAGCGACTCGAGACGCGCCGCCGCGGTGGAGTCCTCTTCGTTCAAGCGCCGTTCGCGATCGATCGCGACCGACAAGCGCGCCTGCGCCTGGGCCTGGGCGACCTGCCACGTGGCGCGTGCTTCGCGCGTTTGCTCCTGATCACGCTCGGCCACCGACATCGCTTCGCGCGCGTCGGTCACATCGGCGTCGGCCTCACCCGCGCGTGCATGCAGCGCCTCGGCCTGCTGGGCCAGCTGCTTCGTACGCGAGTCAAGTTCCTCAAGGCGCGAGATCAACCGTTCGGCCAGCGCGCTCGATTGCTGCAGTTCCCGCTCGGCACGCTCGCGACGGCGTTCGACTTCCTGCTGGACATCAGCGGCGCGGCGCGATTCCTGCTGCGCGCGGTTGGACGTTTCCATCGCGGCCTGCTGCGTACGCTCGGCCTCCCCGAGCGCCAAGCGGGCCGCTTCGGCCGCCATCAGGCATTCATCGCGGCGCGCATCGGCGGCCGCGAGATCCGACTCGAGGCGCGTGATCTCGGCGCGGCGCTGCAGCGGGCCTGGGCCCGTGGCCGTGCCGGGCAGGAACACCGCACCGCGTTCATCGATGAACGCCTCACCGCTGTCAATCGCGCGCACCTTACCCAACAAGGCGCGGACCCAACGAGACGCCGCGCCGGATGACTGCACGCTGCCGGCGAGGGCGTCGGCGTCGGCACCCAGGTCCGTGATGACATCGAGCGGCAACAACAGGAGCGGACCAGGCTGCGTGTCGGCGTGCCAACGGCGCACCGC
>CAITQY010000681.1 GCA_903894655.1 uncultured Gemmatimonadota bacterium | reverse complement strand
GGGGCGAAACTACTACGCGGACCGTCGCGCACCTAGGGGTACGCGACGGTCCGCGATGCGAAGAGGAGCAAAGATGCTGCCCGCGTTAGCGGTTGCAGCTCGGATAGGTCGGGTCGGCGCCGGCGATCGCCGGTTTTTCCTTTCGGTTCGCGACGGCGGTCATCACGTCGTGCACAAAGCGGCCCAGCCGCGCGGCGTGATCGTAGTCGATGTACTGCGGCTCGTCCGACTGCATGTGGTAGTCGGGACCGTAGCCCAGCGACATGTACACGACCGGGATGTCCTTACGGACGTAGTTCACCTGATCGCTGCGGCAGAAGCGGTTGAGTGGGTTTGCCGGAACGTCCCAGCTCTTGTCGATGGCCATGGGCTCGGGGCTGCTGGCGTTCACCGAGTCGATCATGTCGCCGAAGTCGCGCGACAGGCGGCGCGCGCCGAGCATCTGCACGGAGTTCGGTCCACCGAACTTCACTTGGTCGGCGCGTCCCTTACCGACCATGTCCATGTTGTGCGCGGCCACGATCTTGTCGATGGGCACCGTCGGGTTGTCCACGAACCAGCGCGATCCCAGCAGGCCCCCTTCTTCGCCCTGATGCGACACGAAGATCACCGAACGCGAAGGCTTCTCCTTGGCGAACTTCTCGGCGAGTTCCAGCAGCACCATCGAGCCGGATCCATCGTCGTCGGCGCCGTTCATGATCGAGTCCTTACGGGCCGGACGGGCGGCGCGCGCCTTGGCGATGAGCGCGTTGATCTTCACCTGCTGCTCCGCCGTCGGGATGCACGTTGGGTCGTTGTTGCCCTGACGACGCGTCACGAAGTTCGTGGCGCGCAGCGAGTCGTGATCGATCACGGTGGTGTTGATGCCCACGTGATCGTTGTGCGCGCCCACCAGCACATACTCTTCCTTGAGCGTTGGATCGGAGCCAGGGAGTACCGCGATCACGTTGCGCGCGGCATACGCCGCCGGCCGCCAGGCGTGATCCCACGACGCCGTGATCGGCTGCCCCACCGTGCCGACGCGTACCTGCTCCATCGGCTTGCCAAACAGCTGCTCGGCCGCCTTCCGCGAGATCGTCGCACCGGCGGGGGCGTCGGCGTTGAGCGTGGTGGTGGGGCGCATGCCGTTGCGGCCTTCGAAGGCGGCATTGATCGTGGTCGGCGTCATGTCGTCGAGGCCGATCACCAGCACCGCGACAGCGCCCGCGCGCCGGGCTCGCGTGTCACGCGCTCCGGCCGCGGCGAAGGCGGGGGCCGCCGCACGGGCCGGGGTGGCCGCGGCGATTTTGTCCGCGGCGAGAATCGCCGTGACGCCGAACTTGTTGGGCACGTCGGCGCAGCTCACGAACGACGCCGGGCCGCGCACGCCACCCGAGGAGCCCGCCCCAGGTGCGGCCATAAACACGGCAACCTTGCCCGTGAACGCTGCCGGGTCGAGCATCACGGCGGTGTCGCCCCAGACGCCGGCAAACACCGCCGGCACGCCGTTCAGCTCGGCCTTGCCACCGAAGCCGTTTTGCGCGGTCGGCGCGGTCGGAATCCAGTCGCGCTTGGCCGCCAGCGCGGCACCACCGACGCGCAGCGCC
>CAITQY010000680.1 GCA_903894655.1 uncultured Gemmatimonadota bacterium | reverse complement strand
GGCGTACACCGAGCGTGGCGGCATTACGGTGCACCGCGTGGATGACCGGTACTTCTTTGAGGTCCCCGACTCGCTCGTGGGGCGCGACTTCCTGATGGTGACGCGCGTGGCCGGCGTGCCGGCCGGCGCTGGCGGGTTCCAGAGCGCGGGCAGCTCGCTGAATGAACGACTGATCCGCTGGGAGCGCGTGAACGACCGCGTGCTGCTGAAGAGCGTGAGCACGGGCGCCGTGGCCGACGACTCGCTGCCGATCGCGCGCAGCGTGGCCCAGAACAACTATCCGGCCATCATCGGCGCCTTTCCGATTGCGGCCTTCGGTCGTGACAGCGCGGCGTACGTGATCGACGTGACGGACTTCTTCGCCAACGACAATCCCGCCACGTCGGGGCTCGACGCGAACGCGCGTCGCAGCTACGGTGTGCGCCGCTACGACGCGGCCCGCAGCTATATCAGCAGCGTCCGCGGCTTCCCGATCAACATCGAAGTGCGTCAGGTGCAGACGTTCGATGCCGCCACCCCGCCCAGCGACACCGACGGGGCCACGGTGACGATGGAGACGCGGCAGTCCTTCGTGCTGCTGCCGAAGACACCGATGCGTCCGCGCTACGCCGACGCGCGCGTGGGCTACTTCTCGGTGGACCGCGTGAACTACGGCCTCGATGTGCAGAAGGCCGAGAGTCAGGAGTTCATCACGCGTTGGCGCCTCGAGCCGAAGGATCCCGCGGCGTATGCGCGCGGAGAACTGGTAGAGCCGGTCAAGCCCATTGTGTACTACCTCGACCCCGCCACCCCGACGCGCTGGAAGCGGTACGTGCGCGAGGGCGTGGAGAACTGGCAGAAAGTGTTCGAGAAGGCGGGGTTCAAGAACGCCATCCTTGCCAAGGATGCCCCCACCAAGGCCGAAGATCCCGACTTCGATCCGGATGACGCGCGCTATTCCATCGTGCGCTGGGCGGCGAGTCTCACGCGCAACGCCACCGGTCCGCACACGCACGATCCGCGCTCCGGTGAGATCATCAGCAGCGAAATCACGTGGTATCACAACCACATGCGGTCGTATCGCAACTGGCTGATGATGGAGACCGGTGCGGCCAATCCGTCGGCACGCACACTCGACATCCCGGAAGAGCTGATGGGCGAGACGATGCGTCAGGTGATCACGCACGAGATCGGTCACGCGCTGGGGCTGCAGCACAACATGATCGCCTCGGCGTCGTTCCCGGTGGACTCGTTGCGCAGTCCGTCGTTCACGCGCGTGTACGGCGTGAGTGCGACGATCATGGACTACGCGCGCCAGAACTATATCGCGCAGCCGGGTGACGGCCTGCAGCCCAAGGATTTCATCCGTCGAGTGGGACCGTTCGACGACTTCGCGATCAACTGGGGCTATCGCGTGATCGCCGCACCGACGGCGGAAGCCGAGCGGGCCACGCTACATCGCTGGCTCACGCAGCAGACCGGCCCGTTCCCGTATCGCTTCGCGTCGCAACAACTCGCAGCGGGCGACCCGCGCAATCAGACGGAAGATCTGGGCGACGATCCGATCAAGGCGTCGACGTTCTCGACGATGAACTACAAGCGTGTGATCCCGAACCTGGTGGCGTGGACGTCAACGCCGGGAGAGGACTACACCGAGCTGCGCGAGCTGTACGAGGAGACGGTATCCCGCTGGTTCGGCAACATGAACCACGTGGCCACGATGGTTGGCGGCGTGGAAGTAGACCTCAAGACCTCCGAGCAGACGGGTGCGGTGTATCGCGTGGTGCCAAAAGCGCGGCAGCAGGCGGCCTTGGCGTTTCTCTCGGCGAATGTGATGTCGACCCCCAGCTGGCTGTCGCCACCGGGCATCGCCCAGCGGATCGGCCCGAGCAATGTGGTGTCGACGCGTCAGGCTGGCGTGCTCACGTCGCTGCTCACGCCGGCGCGCTTGGGCCGATTGGCGGAGTCGGAGAAGTACGACGTGGTGAACGCGTATCCGCTGGCCGAGTACCTGGCCGATCTCAAGCGCACGGTGTTCAGTGGCAACGCGCCCGACGCCGGCCGTCGTCAGTTGCAGCGCGTGTACGTACAGCGGCTGGAGGCACTCGTGTCTCCGCCCACCGCACCGACCGGTGGCCCGCCGGGTGGCGGCGGAGGTGGTGGCGCCGGCGCCGGCGCGCGATTCACGCCCTTCGTGACGGCTCCCGTACTCGCGCAAAGTGACCTGCCCGCCCTGGCGCGGCTGCAATTGCGTGAGATCCAGCGCGACGCACGCGCCGCCGCGGTGGCGTCGGCCGGCACGACGAGTCGAGCGCATTGGAGCGACATCGCGGATCGCGTGACCTCGATTCTCGAGCCGAAGCCGTAAGGGGTATTGAGTAGGAAGTATTGAGTAGGAAGTATGGAGTAAGGGGTATGGAGTAGGGGGTATCACGGACGAAGGGCCCCGAACAACACATCGTTCGGGGCCCTTCGCGTACTCCGTACTCCCTACGCCCTACGCCCTACTCCCTACTCCGCCATCATCACGGGAGCCGATCGGTGCAACCCTTGAAGTTCGGGTTGTTCCGCTCGTCGGTAACCACGGGAAGGTTCACATCTCCGCCGTAGTTGCCGCCCTTGTAGTGCACGCCCTGCGGGTAGACGTTGTCGACCGTGCGGCCGTACTGACGCACGAGACGACGCATGTCGCCGAGCCGCTGGCCGCGGCTGAAGGTCCAGAAGGCCTTCTCGCGGAAGTGCAGCGACACGCGGCTGGCTTCCGTGCCCGGATCGACCAGCGCCGTCATTGCGGCGGGCTGGATTTCACCAAGCTTTGGCGGCGCAGCACGCAGTGCGTTGTGAATCGCCAACCACGAGGCAACGTTGCCGGCCTTGAGCGCGGATTCGGCTTCGATCATGCGCGCATCGACGCCGTTGGCCACGTCCACGGCCGAGAACTGTCCCCACATGGTGGTCGTGCGGGTGTAGGTGAGTCCGTCCTGACCGTTCACCGAGCCCGACGTGGGCGTGACCACCGGAAGACGGTTGTCGCGCGCCGACGCAAACGGGATCGCATTCCGCACGGTGATCAGGCGCGCATTGCCCTCGGCGCTGTCACCAACACTGTAGCGACGGGAGCTGAGCCCCTGTCCCCAAATGGTGTTGGTACCGGCGTTGGCCGAGAACGTGTGCTGATACTGGAAGGCGGTAGGAATACCCGCGACCAGTGTACCCGCGCCCGCGAAGTCACCGCGGGCCAGCGCGACACGAGCGCGGGTGACCCGGAGCGACCGGTTCATCAGCACGCTGGCGGCGTCGGTGCCGTTCGCGAACGTGAGCCCGGAGTCGAGCGAGGCGGCCGCGATCGCGAACAGCTCCTGATTCGTCTTCGGCACGCCGTTTTCCGGCAGCGGCACTGCGTTGCCATCACCGATCGGCACGCCGTTGCAGAAGTCGGACGCCAGCTGCATCTCGGCAAACCCACGCGCCAGATACATCTCGGCGATCAAAGCGCGGGCGTCTGGACGCACCGCCTTCAACGCCGTGATGGCCTGATCCGCACGCGTGCGCACACGATACAGATTGCGCAGCATGCCGGTGATCGAGGAGTTGAACTCCTGGATCTGCCGCTGGTCGGTCTCGTCGTTCTGGATGAACGTGGAGCTGGTCGACCATTCATCGGCCAACAGGCCACCGAAGAGCCACGTGCTCTCGCCCGCGCCCGTGGTGGAACGGAACGTGGCAATCGCGCCATTGGCAACGGCCACCGCCGCTTCCGGTGAGACGACATCGGACGGATTGATGATGTCCGGGTCGGTGACCTGGAGAAGCTGATTATTCGCTTCCTGACAGGCAGTGGCCGAGATGGCCAGTGCGAGAGTGAGTCCGGTGCCCAGGCGTCGCGGCATGGTGGACCGGCCCGTGGTGTGTTTCTGAGTCATGGGCTGTTCTCCTAGTAGCCGACGTTGACGCGGAAAATGAAGTAGCTCGGCGGGCCGACGGTCTGGAACTCTTGGGGAGCTTCGCCACTGCCAGTAGTGTTGAAGCCCGACTCCGGATCGGTGCCGCGGTACTTGGTCTTGAGATACAGGTTACGGCCCGTGAAGACCACGGAGAGCGACTTGGCGCCCGTGAGCTTGGACGCGAGTTCCGGCGACATCGTGTACTGCACCGACATTTCGCGCAGACGGACGAACGCGCCCGGCTGGAAATAACCGTCGAGCGTGCGCGCGGGATGCTCGTTGGCCGCGATGTTCGTGGCCTGGTCGATGAGCTCGCCCTTGAGATTCAGACGGCCGGAGCAGTTCGGACGGGTGCAGCGAATGCGCTCCGTGTTGTTGTACCACTTGTTGCCACCGCGGTAGTCGAACATGGTGCTGACGCGAAGTTTACGGGCGAAGAAATCCCAACCCGATCCGAGCGTGACCATGTAGCGCGGCGTGGCGTACCCACGGAAGATCGCTGAGTCGCCAACGAACACTTCGTTTTTCGTGGCGTCCGCGAAGTACGTGAGCAGTCCGTCGCCGTTCTTGTCCTGATAGCCGGTGATTGGACGGGCCCAGAGACCCGCGATCGGATAGCCGGCCACGGTGCGCGACGTGGTTCCGACCTGCGGCGGGTTGTTGCCCAGCGAGACGACCTTATTGTCGTTGGCCGAACCGGACAGGTTGATGTCCCAGCCGAGCTTGTCGCCCTGCAACAGCTGCGCAGTGATCGCGACTTCGACGCCGGCGTTCTTCACCGAGCCAAGGTTGCGCAGCTGCGAGGTCACGGAGCCATACGACGGCGGGAGCACGGCGCTGATGAGCGCGTCCTGCGTGATCTTGCTGTAGTACGTGGCGTCGAGGTTGAGGCGTCCGTCAAACATCCCGACTTCGAAGCCGGTTTCCTGCTCGGCCGAGCGTTCCGGCTTGAGGTTGTCGTTGCCGAGCGCCGCCTGGGTGACCGTGGGCTGGTCGAGACCCTGAATGTTCGTGCTGGACGCCGTGAAGAAGCGGAGGGCGTCGTTCGGGCCGGGCTGCACGCCCGACTGCCCGTAGGCGTAGCGGAGACGCACCGAGTTCACGAACGCCGGCGCCTTCCACCAGTCTTCCTGCGAGATCAGATACGAGGCCGAGGCCTTCGGATACGCGATGCTCTGGAAGTTGGTACCGAACGCCGAGTTCTGGTCGCTGCGCACGGCAGCCGTGAGGAAGAGGCGATCGCCGACATTGAGCGCCTGCTCGATGAACATACCGAACGTCTTCTGGATGGTCGTGCCTTCGCTGACCGACGGGATGGTGCCAGATCCGACGATCGTAGAGCCCGGCGCGAGCTGCGTCGAACCGGTGGACGCACCGAAGGAGCGGAAGCCGATGAACTGGGCACCGACCGTCGTCTTCATGGCGAACTTGGACAGCGCGTAGGACGCCGTGGAACCGACATCGACCGTGGTGTTGCTGATGTTCACGCGATTGATGCCGCGGGCACCGAGACGCGTGGTGGCCGTGAGCGGCGGGCCTTCACCACGGAGCAGCAGGTTTTCGTCGCTGCGGCCGGTGAAGTCGTTACCGACGGTGGCGCGATTCGCGAGCCAGCTGAACGGGCGCCAGTTGGCGCCGGCCGACCAGATGAAGCGATTCACGTCCTGGCTGGTCTTTTCCTGCCACATGTAGCCGGGGGTCCAGGCGCGGTAGCCCAACAGCGGCGTGCCGAGGCCGGAGACCGTGCCGTTGTCGCGCGTGCCCGGACCACCGAACAGGTGCGAGCCGAGACCGGCGGTGGCGTTCGATTCAAGCGAGTAGCGCTGCGCGATGCTGATGAAGTTCGTCGCGACGGCGAGGTCGAGCTTCGGCGAGATCGCCGAATTCAAGTTCATGCGGAGCGACTTGCGCGCCATCGTGTTGGGATGGCTCGTCCACGGGCGCAGCGGGAGGTTCGACGCGGCGAACCGGTCACGCTCGAACTGCGGCAGCGAGAGGACGCCGGTTTCCTTTTCGTCTTCCGCGGAGAAGAAATAGCGGACCGCTTCGGTACCACCCGACACCTGCGCACCCATCTGGCGGCGCATGCCGGTGCCGATCGGCGTGAGGTCCTTCTCGTTGAAGATGTTGAGCGACACGGTGGAGTCGGCCACGCAGACGCCGGTACCGACCGTCTGCAGGCTGCAGCCGTTGGTGCGCGACGATGCCGTGGATGTCCCCGTCTTCGCGAACAGGCTGTACGCGTCGGGATAGTAGTTCTTG